>JABGZB010000315.1 GCA_018674955.1 Verrucomicrobiota bacterium
AAAGCGCGAAATCATGGCCGTGAAGGGCACATGGGAAAGCGGAGGCTGGACGTTCCATCAGGTGAGGGACTACAAGCCGACAGAAGGCTTTCCCGAGGCGCACCCCATCACCCTTCACCAGACGCTGCGGATGGAGGAGTTTGACGAGACGCCGATGCAGATCGAGGGCGAACTGAAAATCGCGCCGTTGTTCGACAGGCGAGCGCACAAACGCTGGAGCGTGTCGTTGGCCGAGATCGACAGCTACCGTCGCATCCACCCAAACATCGAGCCGGAGAAAAAAGCGATCCTCAACGCCCAGTACCAGGCCCGCCTGGCCGAGCCGCTGACGTGCTTCATCGTCGTGCTGATCGCTATCCCGTTCGCGGCGCCGTCCGGACGGCGCAACCCCGCCGTCGGAGTCGCCGCCGGCATCATCGCCTGCCTGGCGTTCTTCATGGTCCAGCAATTCGCGATGGCCGTTGGCGGCCAACTCTCCCCGCACCTCGCTGCATGGACACCGCACGCGCTGTTCGGCGGCATCAGTGCTTGGCAAATCACCAGGGTGCGTTAGGCTGCCGATCACTCGCATATGAAAAAAACACTCACTCTCGGATTGGTTTTGGGGCTGCTCTTTTTTGCCGGTGGTTCAACACAGGCAGCCGACGCCAAGTTCAAACCTCTCTTCAACAGCAAAAACCTCGACGGCTGGGAACCCACACCAGGCGGCAAATGGGAGGTGAAGGACGGCGTCATCATCGGCACCAGCCCGAAGAGTGAACCTCGCCACGGCATTTTGCTGAGCAAGAAACGGTTCAAGGATTTCGTGGTGAAGGCCAAGTTCCGCGTCATCCACGGCGACAGCGGGTTTTATTTCCGCGTCGACCGAGTCAAAAGCGGCGTCAGCGTCCACGGCTTTCAAGTCGAGGTGGACGAGACCGACGAAACCGGCGGCCTGTACGAGACGGGCGGCCGTGGCTGGGTGCACCAACCGACTGCTGAAGTGGCAAAAAAACGCGCCTACAAAAAAGGTGAATGGACCGACCTCGAGTTGACGGCCAAGGGCGCCGACATCACAGTAAAAATCAACGGCGTCGTTTCGACGAAGCTGACCAACGACAAGGGCCGCAGGGAAGGCCACATCGGCCTGCAACTCCACGGGGGCCAAGTCATGCACGTCGAATACAAGGATATCCAGCTCCGCCCCCTCTAATAATCCGGCCTGGCCAAACGAGCCCCCAAGCTTGCCCGGTGGCTGGGTCGCCGGTAACGTGCGCGCCGGTTTTTTTGGAAACCGGTTATTCATGAGTGTTCGAGTTCGATTTGCTCCCAGCCCCACCGGCTATCTTCACATTGGCGGCGCCCGCACGGCGTTGTTCAACTGGCTTTATGCGCGACACACCGGCGGCACTTTCGTGCTGCGCGTAGAGGATACCGACGACGCCCGTAACACCCGCGAGGCGGTCGATGTGATCCTCGACGGCCTGCGCTGGCTCGGGCTCGACTGGGATGAGGGGCCGGTATCCGGCGACGCCATGCAGGAGAGCAAGGGTGATCGCGGGCCGTATTTTCAATCGCAACGCGGCGAAATTTACCAACGCCGAATTCAGGAACTGCTCGACAAGGATTTGGCGTACGAGCACGAAGGCGCGGTCAAGTTCCGCATGACCCGCGAGCCAGTGACAATCCCCGACGTGGTGGCCGGCGACGTCATCCGCAAACTCACCGACCGCGAGGAGGCCGATCCGGATTTCGTGATCGTGCGCTCCGACGGTAAGCCGGTGTTTCATCTCGTCAACGTTGTGGACGACATCGAGATGGATATCACGCACGTCATCCGCGGCGAGGATCATCTCTCCAACACGTCGAAGCACGTCGAGTTATTCAAGGCATTCGGTGCGGCACTGCCGAAGTTCGCGCACATCCCGCTCATCCTGAACAACGACGGCTCGAAGATGAGCAAGCGCGACTCGGGCGCGTCGATGGCGGCTTACACGGAGGGCGGCTACCTGCCATCGGCGGTGGTGAATTATCTCAGCCTGCTCGGCTGGTCGCCAAAGGACAACACCGAGATGATGCCGACGGCCGAGTTGATCGAGCGATTCGACCTCCCCGGCGTGCAGCGGGCCAACGCACGGTTCGACATGCCCAAGCTAGACTGGCTGAACTTCGAGCACATCCGCGCCCTGCCGACCGACGATTTCAAAAGCCAAGCGCTTGGCCAACTGAAGGATGCCGGGCTTGACGCCGCATGTCGCGACGCCGACTACACCGCCGCCGTGCTCGCCTTGTGCACGGACAAAATCAAGAACCTCAACGACGTCGCAGGTTACATCGGGGTTTTCTTTCGTGACGAGGTGGTGCTCGACGCCGCGGCAGCGGCGCAGGCGGTGACGC
>JABGZB010000316.1 GCA_018674955.1 Verrucomicrobiota bacterium
GCCACATGCCGATGTTGAGGGGGTGAAACGGCAGATCGAGGAGGTCCTCGCCATCCCGGCTGACGATGTTGTGCTCACAAGCGCCAAGGAGGGGATCGGAACAGAGGACGTGCTCGAGGCAATTGTCCAGCATGTCCCAAGCCCCGGGGCAACCGTTGCGCCTTCCCTTCAGGCACTCGTATTCGATTCCTATTTCGATTCATACCGTGGCGTAGTCACCTTGATTCGAGTTTTCAACGGACGCATAAAGTCAGGGATGAGCGTCAAAATGTTGCATTCCAAGAAAACAGTGGATGTCAAGGAAGTGGGGAGCTTCAACCCCAAACCTTACAAGCGGGACGTCCTCGAGGTGGGCGAGACCGGTTACCTGTGCGCCAACATCAAGACGCCGTCGGATGTCAAGATAGGCGACACCCTGACCGACCCTCGGAACCCTTCGGGGACACTGCCCGGATTCAAGGAGATCAAGCCTATGGTGTTCAGCGGCATCTACCCGATCAATTCGGCGGATTACGAGCACTTGAAATCGAACTTAGCCAAGCTGCAACTCAACGACTCGGCGTTTTTTTTCCAGGCGGAGAGTTCGGTCGCGCTTGGCTTCGGTTTCCGCTGTGGCTTCCTTGGTTTGCTGCACTTGGAGATCATTCAGGAGCGGTTGCGGCGCGAGTTCAACATGGACATCATCGCCACCTATCCCAGCGTGGTTTACAAAGTCGTCACAACCAGCGGAGAGAAAATGGACATCGACAACCCGGTGTACCTGCCCGAGCAAAACTTCATTACCACCATTTCCGAGCCGATGGTCAAGGCGTACCTCATGTGCCCCAATGAATACATCGGCGACATCATGAATCTGGCCGGAGAAAAGCGCGGGATCATCCAGGAGACAGAGACACTGGATTCCGGGCGAGTGATTCTCATAGGGCGCATTCCGCTGAGCGAAATCCTGATCGATTTCCACGACCGCATCAAAAGCATCACGAGAGGGTACGGCTCGCTGGACTACGAACATGACGGTTACGAACCTGCCAAGATGGTGAAACTGGACATGCTGGTGAACGGCGATCCGGTGGACGCTTTCTCTCTAATCACGCACCGAGACAAGGCCGAGCAGCGGGGCAGGGCACTTGCCGCTAAGCTCAAGGAGGTTATCCCACCGCAGCAATACAAGGTGGCCATTCAAGCAGCAATTGGAGGCAAGGTGGTCGCCCGTGAAACGGTGAACTCACTCCGCAAGGACGTCACGGCCAAGTGTTACGGCGGAGACATCACCCGCAAACGGAAACTTCTCGAGAAACAAAAGGCGGGAAAAAAACGAATGAAGTCGGTGGGCTCCGTGAACATTCCGCAAAAGGCTTTCATCGAGGTGCTCAAGGCATAAAGGAATCGAAATGTATTTTCTTCGCTGGGTTTTATTTAAGCGCTTCAGGATGGCAGCGGAACTTTGCCATCAAGCCGGCAAGCTACTGAACCACCAAAGGGATCAGTTGTCGCCGGAGGCCATCAGTGAACTCCGGGAGGCGATCGCGAACCTACGAACAGCCATGCACTCCAGTTACAACAGGGCAACACTGGAGGAGGAAATCGCTAAGCTGGAGGAGACCGGAAGCCGCAAACTGATCCCATACCGAAGCCCGGGCATGCGCGAAAATGTAGAGGTGGCGCTCTTCGCCGTGGCTATTGCCATGAGTGTCCGAACCTTCTTTTTTCAGCCAATGGGCATCCCGACAGGATCGATGCAACCCACACTCTACGGCATCACGGAAGGGAACCTTGGCCAAGAGGAGTTAGCTCCGACCGGCGTCAACGCCTGGGTGCAGCATTACCTTGCGGGTGTGTCGTATTATCACTTGGTATCCGACGGAAACTGGCGATTGATCAGCGTCGAGAAACCGAGGAAAAGTTTCGTGTTATTCAACAAGCAGCGGTTGACATTCCGGGACACCGACAAGAAAATTGATATTGTCCGGGACATAAGCCCACCGATGAACAGCGGGGATTCCATGTTGGGCAGCGGGAGAGCATTATCTGAGTACGTGCTAAATTCGCACAATAACTATACTTATAAAAAAGGTGAATATGTCATAAATATGCGCAGAGAGTCGGGGGATCATTTGTTGGTCGATAGATTGACATATAATTTCCGCAAACCCAATCGTGGGGAGATTATTGTTTTTGAAACCAAAAACATTACGGGGATCCAAAACGATTTATTTTACATCAAACGCTTGGCCGGGTTACCCAACGAAAAAATCCGCATTGGTGACGATCGTCACCTGGTGATCAATGACAAGCGGCTTGACGCCTCAGATCATCCGTTTGAGTTGCTTTATTCCTTCGATGTCGCGGAGGAAATCCCACTGGCACAAGACAGTCGTTTTTCCGGGCACGTAAACCAAAAAGTCTTTCAGCAAGTATTAGACGAACGCAGAAAAACCGTCGCCAGACAGAATGGAGTTGACCCAAGCCGAATACAGATGAGTTATGAAGGCAACATTTCACCCAACTTCATGAACGGCTCGCATGAGTTTCAAATCCCCCCAAATCGATACTTGGCTTTGGGCGACAACACCGTGAGCAGTAAAGACTCAAGGGACTGGGGATCATTACCAGCCAAAAACATCTTCGGCAAAGCATCTTTTATTTACTGGCCTTTCCTGGGCCAAAAACACAGAACTCGCCCAAACCGCTTCGGTTGGGCCTTTCAATAGATTCGCACAATAAACGTTATATTCACTTCAATGACCTTCTTTTTCTGTTGTGCCTGACTTTACCCCTTCCTCAGCCGATGTAGTGACTTTACCTAACGGGCTGGAAGTCATCCTTCAGTCCGATAATTCGGCTCCCGTGGTATCGGTGCAGGCTTGGTGTCGGACTGGGAGTATCCACGAAGCTAAATGGTTGGGAGCCGGCA
>JABGZB010000317.1 GCA_018674955.1 Verrucomicrobiota bacterium
GATCCACGTCCACAGGCCGGCGAGTAGCAGTACGCTGCCGAGCGTCGCGCCGAGCAAAGAGTACGGCACATCGGTGGTTGGGGAAAGTACGGTTGGAAGCACCGCCAAGCCGGCCGAGACGGTGCCGATTAGCAACCCGCAGATCAGCAACCCGAGATACTCTGCCAGCACGAACCGTTTGATCGTGCGTTTCTCAAAACCGATCGCGCGTAGCAGGGCAAGTTCACTTTTGCGTTCCTGGACGTTGCGCATCACGACGACGCCCAACCCAAGACTGCCGAGCAACAGGCCCAAACCGCCGAGAACTTGAAACGTGTTGAGGTAAGTGTTCTGCACGGCGTTCAGTTCGCCGAGCCGCTGCGTAGCGCTGACCCACTCGAATCCGTGATCCGCCATTGCGTCGCCCAACTCGCTGCTAATGGATTTGCTTTTTTCCGCCGGAGCATCGACGAGGAACACTCGGTAGCCGCTCTCGCTGGGGTAGCGCCTCATGAAGTCCGACTCGGCGATGAGCAAGCTGCCTTGCATAATGCTGTCAACGAGTTGGCCGACGAACTTCACCTTGAAGTCGTTGCCGTGTTCGTCAGTGTAATCGATCGTGTCGCCGAGCATTTTAAAGCCAAGTGCCCACATCATGACGCTTTGGTCGGCGATCGCGGGGACGATGTCATCGCCGAGGCCGAGCGACTCGCGCGCGGTCTCGAGGAGCGCCCACGGGCTGTCGCTCGGGTCGAGTCCGACGAGCGTCGAGGCAAACGTGAAGCGGCCCTTGAGTTGTTCCGGTTTGGCACCGAGCAGGCGCGGTTGCTGGGCGCGGTTGAGGTTGAGGCAGTTGGCTTGGTCGCCGTCGTGCAGCCGGAACGGCACGAAGCCGACGTCCGCCATAAGTTTCTCGTCGAGGCTGTAATGATCGGCGCGTTGCCCGGCGTCGTTCATGTCGTGCACGACAGCGATGGCGGCTTCTCCCATTAACGCAAAGCCGCCGGTGCCGGAGGTCGGCTCGCTGGCGTTGATCGTGGCGTCTTTTTGGAACACACCGATCGAGGCGATCATAAAGCTGCCGCAGGCCAGCATGCCGATGGTGGCCATGCTCCGGCGACGGCGTCGGGCGGCGTTACGTTGGCCAAGGTCGGCGAGGGAGAGTCTGTCCGCTTGGCCAAGCGGGCCCGCCTTGGCCAAGCGCGTCAACCGCGCCGACGCAAACGCCAGCCCTGCCAGGAGTAGCATCGCGCCTGCGCCATAAAATGAATTGGGCGTCAGATCGGTGCCGGCAGCCAACGCGCCAACTACAACCGAGGCGGCTCCCAACGCCAGCAAACTGCCGATGACTGTGGCTCGCCTGGCTGACCTGTGCGTGTGGGTGTTTTCCGGCGATTCGCCGGCGAGGAGTTCGCGGGCGGTTTGCTTGTTCAACTTGCGAAGCGACCACCAAATTGTCCCGACCGCAATGACGAATGCACTCAGTAGCCCGACGGCCCACGCCGTGCCGGAGCTGTGATACGTCAGCGCGGCGGAGGCGACGGCCTCCTTCCAGTTTGTCGCCAAGCCGCCGAGCATCGCCCGGGCGTAAGCCGCGCCAGTGATCCCGCCGAAAGCGCAGCCTGTCAGCGCGATCAAGCCGCCCTCGAGCAGCAGCATGCGGCGGACGCGTTTGGCCGGGATGCCGAGCGCGAGTAGCGTCCCTGTTTCGCGCGTCCGTTTTTCCATCGTGAACTGGAACAGCAACGAGATGAGCATCACGGCCGAAGCGATAAGAAAAAAACTGAAGCTCATGAACAATCCACCGAAGTCCATCGAGTTGCTGACCGACTCGTCGGCTTGGCCGCGAATGTCACGGAAAGCCAGGCCGGTGTCGGCGGGAGTCAGTTTGCCGAGCAGCGCCCGGCCAAGCGCGGCCTTGTCGGTGGCGGAGAAGCGCATGGCGGTGAGGTTGCCGAAACGGTTGCTCCAGATTTCCTGTCCCGAGGCGAGGCTGATAAACGCCTTGGGCGTGCCTTTGTATTCGTCCCAGTAGTCCTCGTCCTTGTCGCGGATGGCGTCTAGGTCCATCGGGAAGCCGGTATCCCAGTCGGCGCAGTTTTCCGAGTCGGTCATGCCGGGGAACTCCGGCATCAGCGTCCGGTCGGCGCGCGTATCGTCCATCGCAATGACTCCGCCGACGGTGAACTTGGCCGTACGCTCTGCGAGTTGGCGCATGGTGCCAACGGTGTAGTAGGCCAGCTCGACCTCGTCACCGACCTTGGCCTGCAGGTCGTCGGCCGTCCATTGGTTGAGCCAGATTGTGCCCGGCGCGAAGCCTTCCAGCGCGGCGACCATCGAGTACGGGGTGGCCTTGTCGCCAAGTTGGATTTTGTTCACGAAATAAGTCAGCACCGGCTTGGCCTCGGGTGCGACGGCGCGGGCGGCCTCGGCCAGCGGTGGCTCGAGAAAAATACGTGGCGTGCGCAACTCGATACCGTTGCCTCCCGGTAACTCGAGCAACTGCGCTTGCGCGTCGGCGAGTTGCCACTGTTTTGCCAAGGCGGCTTGGGCCTCGTCGGTATTTGAACCGGCGACGAGCATCAGATTGCCCATGCCCGGATTGTCGATTTCCGACTGTAATTGGCCAAGCGACACGAAGGCGGTGTAGGGCGGAATCTGCGAGGCCTGAAGGCTGAACCGGCCAAACTGCCGGTCGGTGACGACGGCGTGGACGTTGAGCTGGGCCATCGACGCGGTGGCATCTTCGATCGGGGCCATCGGCGCGTCGCGGGAAAGCTGCGAGGGGTTGTGCACAAGCAGATTGACGACGTTGCCTTTTTCGACGCCAAGCTGCCTAGCCAAGCGCTCGTTGAGCACGACGGCGTCCTCGGGGATGTCGGTGAAGTTGGGCGGTTCGAGTGCTAGATTCCAGAACCCAGCGTCAACGCCCATGACGACGACGTTGTTGGCGCGTGACCCGCCGGACGGCCGCTTGGCCACACCGGGAAGTTGCAGTGCCGCCGCTGTCGCGGTTTGCAACTCGTCGGCGAGATGCCTGGCCAAGTCGGTGCGGAACAGGCGATCGCCGGAGGGGAGGGCGAGTTCGACCCTGCCCAAGCGGGCTTCAGCCATGTCGCGCAAACTACCGCGAACCGACTCGCCGACGAGCATCGCGCCGACCAAAACCATCGCGCCGACCGCGACCCCCAGCAGCGTGCCAACGTGACTCCGGGCGTAAAACCGGAAGGAGTTAAGTACAAGAGCCCAAGTCGTCATGCCGTCGGGGTGTCAGAGGTTGTCGGCGACGAACCGGCCGTCGAGCAGTTGGCGGATGGCGCCCATCTTGGCGGCGAGTTCGGTGGAGTGCGTGACGACGATCAGCGTCACTTGGTCGTCGCGATTCAGTTCCACCAACAAGTCACCCAGCGACTCGGCGGTGGAGTGGTCGAGCGCGCCGGTCGGCTCGTCGGCAAGGATGAGGCTGGGCCGATTGATCAGCGAGCGCACGACGGCGACACGCTGGCATTCCCCGCCGGAAAGCTGGCCGGGGCGATGGGTGAGTCGATGGCCAAGACCGACACGCTCGAGGAGTTGCCGGGCGCGTTCGGAGGCATCGGCGGGCGCGCGGCCGGTGTCGGCCAGTGTCGGAATGAGGACATTTTCCAGCACGGAACATTGCGGCAGCAAATGGTGCGACTGAAAAATAAAGCCGATCTTTTGGTTGCGAATGGTGGCGAGCTCCGGCTCGGAGAGGTGCGCGAGTTCTTCGCCGTCCAACTGAATGCTGCCGCGAGTGGGGGAGTCGAGCGACCCGAGGATGTTGAGCAGGGTGCTTTTGCCGCAGCCGGACGGGCCGACGACCGCAAGGGAATCGCCACGACGGATGGTGAGCGAGATTCCGTGCAGCACCGGCACGGGTTCGCGATCCGCGCTTTCGTACTGCTTGTGCACGTCCTCCAGCCTGAGAACGATCGAGTCATCTGACGCCATGGGCCGAACGCTACGGCACCGGCTTGCAGTCGCAAACCAAAATTGTCGCAACATAAAAAAACCACCCGAAACTTGCCGGGTGGTTTGGGAATTGTTCGCTTGGCCAAGCGGTTATTCTTTGTCGTCGGCCTTCTTCTCCGGTTGTTCCTTGGTCTTTTCGATCTCGTCTTCGAGATCTTCTTTTTTGATGACCTCGATCTTGGCGCCCTTTTTCATTTCTGCAGCGGAGGGCACCTTAATGATGTCGCTGGTGACAACCTTGTTCGGGTCCGCCGGCTTGGGAGGTTGAACCGTGATAGGCGCAGGAGTGGGTGCAGGAGTCGGAGGGGTAGGAGGGGTAGGAATCCCTGGCAGGGCAGGGAGGATGGGCGGTGGCGTTGCTGCGCCTTGGGCTGCCTCTTCTTTTTCCTCCTCCATCATCTCGGCGCGGGTTTTGTAGATGGCGTCTAAGGTGTAGCTGGAGACCTTGAACGTCCAACCTTCGAGCTTGGCCAGCTTGGCCAAGTTATCGGCGAAGGTTTTGTCGCGTTCTTCCCGCAGCTTGGCTTGGCTTTCGGCATGGGTCTTTTCATTTTCGGCGATGAGTTTGGCCAAGGCGGCATTGTGCTCCTTGTCGAGGCGCTCCGCGTCTTCTGGCTTTTCGTCCTTGGCCTGTGCGCGCGGTTTGCTCTCGTCGGGCTGAGGTGTTCTTGGTGCGGTTTCGTCCGCTTGGGCAAGGCGCGTGCCGCTGGCGGCGAGGCTCATGTAGTACTCATTATCCTTCTTGGCCATCTTCACAACGTAGTTATAGCCCTCGAACGTGTCGATGGTCGCCGTGACGGCCTTGTCCATTCCAGTATCCTCCGGTTTGGCTGACTTGCTGGCAATGTCGTCGAAACTTGGAGAACCAAGTACGCGGCCGGCGCTGCTGCCTTTTGAGGAATCGAGTTTTTCATCCGGCTTGGCGTCGGACAAGGCCATGTCATCGCCTTCCTTGATGCGGGTCAGTGTCCATGAGTCTGTCTCGTTGGGCTGGGTGATGGTGATCGACTTGATTTTTTCGACCTTGAAAAAGTCGTCCTTGGCCAGCCAGTCGGCGGGGTCGGCGCTGACGTCGTTGAGCGCGCTGGAGTAGTCAATGGCGACGACGGTCACTTTGCCGTTGGCCAGGACGTAGCGTTGATTGTCGGATGAGCCGAACGGCGAACCGGCGTTTGCTCCAGAATTGGCACTACCTTTTTTGCCGAGCAACAGGCTTTTCAGCACCTTGCCTTGCGCGTCCTTGAACTCGACGCGTGTGCCGGTGTTTTCGTCGCTATCGGCGGGGTCGAGCAACTCGAACCGGCCGTGCTGTTTTTTGCTGGCAGAAATTTGCCGCAACGACTTGAGGCTGACGGCGCTGGTGACGAGTTTTTGAATGTCGTCGAACTTGGCCGCGAAGCCGTCTCGCTCGGTGACGGTCCATTTTTCGTCTTTTTGGGCCAATGTAAGAGTGGCGTCGTTGTCCGTGATGGCGATCGTGGTAATCTTTTCCGGGTCGAGGTCGGTGACGAGTGTTTTGCCAATCCCGGCCTTGTCACTCGCGTCGTCGCCCAGCGTTTCGTTGGAGTTAAAGTAGGCGACGCTGCCCAGTAATCCCAGGGCTAGAACGGCGATGAGGAGTTGTTTTCCTTTCATAGGTGTTAAACTGCTGCGGTTTTCTTACGTTTGCGGATGAAAAATCCGATGCCGAAGAGGATGACCAACATGGGCATCAGGCCGATGTTGGCCAGCTTGATCTTGAGTTGAATTAGGTCGATCTCAGAACGGAGCTGCTTTCGGATTTCACGAATCTGTTTTCGTTTGTCGAGTTCCTTGGCTTGGATTTCCTTGAGCGCCTCGGGATCGATCCGTAGCGTGAACTGGTTGCTGCCTTCGCCGGCACTTTCAAGTTTGGTTTTTTGCTGTAGGATCTCCTGTTGCTCTGCTTCAAGTTTCTTGAGCTTATCCTCGAACTTTTTCTGCGCCTCTTTCTCGAGATCAACAATGGTCGTAAATGGTCGGTTTTGGTTTCGGCTACGGATGTTGATCAGCGTATCGTCACCAAAGTGGTCAACGAGGTTTTGCACGAACGTTATGTTTTCGCTGATGAGGAAACGCTGCTGGAGGAGGAAATGATCGTCGACCAGGATATCGGTGTCGCCAATGAGGCAGACAAAGTTATCTTCGGCGGACTCGGTCAGGTGTTCTGTGGATGCGGGCTTGGCGTCGGGATTTGAAGAATCAGTATTCTCAGCAGACGGTTTCCCATTTGGGAATGCTGTTGTAAATTTACCGCCAAGTTTCAATCCTAGTATATGCTTTTTTGTGCCAACTGGCTTGCCGTCTTCGCTTCCGGTTAGGAACGAGTCCATTATTTTGTCTCCGTTAAACTGCGAGGACATGCCGTCCACCAGTTTAGCCTGTTCGGAGCTTGTGATTAGCTCAGTGACTTTAAGCCCGGTGGCGATGTTGCTGGTATCGAAA
>JABGZB010000318.1 GCA_018674955.1 Verrucomicrobiota bacterium
GTATTTCACGTATGCCCGCGCACCCAAGTTGCTCGACAGCGTGAGCCCGGGGCGTTATCCGAAATTCTGCGGACTCGAGATCGTCCGCAGCGCGCACTTCCCGGACGATTGGCAGGGCGACGCGATCACCTGTGACTTTCGCGCGCATCGCATTGTCCGGTTCAAGATCAGCGACAAGGACTCGAGTTATGTCACTCAGGAGATGCCGGACGTGTTGCGTTCTGGCAGTGTTGATTTTCGCCCGATCGACATCAAGTTCGGACCTGATGGAGCGCTGTACATCGCCGACTGGTCGAACCCCATCATCCAGCACGGCGAGGTGGACTTCCGCGATGAACGCCGCGACCACGTCCACGGCCGCATCTGGCGTGTGACGGTCAAGGAGCGGCCACTCGTTAAAAAAACAGACTTCACCCGCCTCGACAACAGCGCCCTCCTGGCAATGCTCACTTCGCCGAACGGTTTTGACCGCGAAAAGGCCCGGCGTGTTCTCAAGGAACGCGGTACCGGCAAGGTGTTGTCCGATTTGGAAAAATGGGCGGCAGCGCAAACGGACGAGCAGGCTCAGCTTGAGGCATTGTGGGTTTATCAGGGATTAAATTTGGTTGACGATGCGCTGCTCGACAAACTGCTCGCGGCCAAGGATGCCCGGGTGCGAACCGCCGCCGTTCAAGTGCTCGACGAGTGGGCGGATCGTATCGCCGACGCCGAGTCGCGCTTGACCAAGCACATCGCCGACGAACATCCGCGTCCGCGACTTGCAGCCCTGCGTGCGATCACCCGCAAGCCAACTCAAAAATCGGTGAGCGCCGCATTGGGCGTGCTCGACAAGCCGACCGACAAGCATCTCGACTACGCTGCTTGGCTCAGCATGAGGGAGATTGAGGAGCCTTGGCTGGCGATGGTGAGGGACGGCTTGTGGAAGCCGGACGGCCGCGAACACCAACTAGAGTTTGCCCTCAAGTCGATCGCCGCCGACAAGGCCAGCGAAGTGCTCGGCGTGTTTCTAAAAGGCAAAACCATCCCCGAGGACGGCTCGTGGATCGAGATCATCGGCCGCGCCGGGACGACGGCCGAGTTGAAGCAACTCCACGCCCAGCTCATCGCCGATTCGTTGTCCGCAAATGGACAGGCGCGCGCACTGAACGCGCTCAACCACGCATCGCGTTTGCGGAATCTGCGCCCCGGCGCGTCGAGCGAAAGCATCGCTAACTATTTCACCAGCGACGACCAGGCGGTGCAATTGGCAGCGCTTGGCTTGGCGGGAACGTGGAAGAGGCTTGGCCCCAAGTTTGCTGAATTGACCAGGCTCGCCGGTGGTGGAAAAACCGCCACGCCTGTGCGTCAGGCGGCGGTCAACGCCATCCGCGAAATCGGTGGCACCGGGGCCGTGCAGGCGCTCAAGCCGCTTGGCCAAGTGAAAGGCAATCCCGAGGCGCGCCACATGGCGGTCGCCGCCTTGGGCATTTTGGACATCAACCAAGCCGCACCGATGGCAGTTGAGGCGCTTGAGGACATCAAAAACGAACAGTCGTCGCTCGAGCTTTGGCGCGCTTTGCTTGGCGTGAAAAATGCCGAGAGCGCCTTGGTTAAGGCATTGCCCGGGAAAGGCTTCTCCAAGGTGGCCGCCAAGGCAGGGCTGCGTGCAATCCGTGAGGGCGGGCGCAATTTGCAGACGTTGGCGCTGGCGCTGCCGCGAAGTGCCGGGCTGAAGGATGAGGACATCACTCTGTCGAGGAGCGAAATTCGCGCGCTGACCCGATCAGTTGAGAAGACCGGCGACGCGGTCCGGGGCGAGTTGGTCTACCGCAAACTCGAACTCGGCTGCGTAGGCTGCCACGCCATCGGTGGCGCTGGTGGCAAAGTCGGCCCGGACTTGACCTCCATCGGCGCGAGCGCGCCGCTCGATTACCTCGTCGAGTCGCTTTACTACCCGAACCGAAAAATAAAGGAGGGCTACCATTCGCTCGTCGTCGAGACGAAGGACAGTCAGGTTTTGTTCGGGATGCTCGAGCGCGAGGACGACACGCAGTTGATCCTTCGCAATGTTGCCAACCAGTCAACTGCCGTCGCCAAGACGAACATACGCAAGCGTACGCAGGGCAACTCGCTGATGCCGTCCGGGCTGATCGACCGTTTGGATCGGCAGGATCAAATCGACTTGTTCAGTTTCATGAGCCGCCTCGGCAAGGCCGGCGCGTTTGACGCCTCGAAGGGCAACATCGCCCGGGTGTGGCGGTTGCGTGCGGCGAACCATCGCGACCAGCAGTTTGGCGACGATCGGATTGCGGATGGGGGCATCAACCGCAAACGCTGGCTGGCCGTCAACTCGCTCGTCGACGGTCGCCTGACCGATGACATGCTGAAAAAAGGCACCAACGCCGGGCAGTGGGTCGGGGTGATCGGCGTGTACGCGGGGACGGAGTTTGAAGTCGCCCAAGCCGGTGAAGTGAAGTTGCAAC
>JABGZB010000033.1 GCA_018674955.1 Verrucomicrobiota bacterium
GTTGAATCATTTCAAGTCCGCCAATTTTTAATTGCACAAAATACATTAGCTTCATTAGAAGAGGCACTATGTATTTATCCTATGGATAAGGCAATTTTAAGGCTATATTCAAATAAGTTGGGTGAATTTTCGAATGATGCAGAAATACAAGATTATAGAAGTCGACGTTACAGAGTTTCTGCTGATTGGTATAAATCGATATCTAGATAAAATTGATTGAGGTTTCAAAAAATTCTATTTCGAGGGTGCTTGCAAGATTGGTCGACAGCGTATGGGTGTTTGATGATTCGAAATTTGGGATTTGGGAACAGCCGTTTGTGTTTGGTTCGGATTTGATTCTGGAGAAAATGGTTGCCGGGGTGGATGAAGAACTAGATTGTGTGAATATTTTGTTTTCCTCTATACCGTTTCCTGGCTCTGAGCATTGGCTGAAATTTGTCCGGGAGGAAACAGAAGGGTTTGTCTATCGGTGGGAGGATGAAAAGCTACAGGGATGGCTGAGTCCAGCACTGCGGAATTATTACCCTCAACCACCGCCAAAGATTTACCTGCAGCTTTTGCCGATTGGGTAGGATTCGTTGGCCAAACGGCTTAGACAGCTTTGAGTTTGGGGAGATCTTGAGAATCGACTAGGCCGACTGGTTCGCACTTAGAGTTCACGATAATCAAATCGTCGATGTTTTGCTCGTTGAAGATGTGGATGGCATCGGCGGCGAGGGCATCTTCACGCAGCGACACTGGTTTGCGTGTCATGACCTTGGCCAACGGCTGATCGAGTACAGCATCGCCTTTCGCCAAATGGCGGCGCAGGTCACCATCGGTAAAGACTCCTACCAATTTTCCTGAGTTGTTCACTGAGCTGATACTGCCGGACTTGGCTTTACCCATGACGAGCAGTGCATCGCGGACAGTCGCAGCCTGAGGGGCGACTGGGCTGCGTGAGCCGGTCCGCATGATGTCAGACACTTTAAGCAATAACGCACGGCCTATAGCACCGCTCGGGTGACGCTTGGCAAATTCCGATTTCTTGAAGCCGCGCGCATCGAGCACGGCCATGGCGAGCGCGTCGCCCATGACGAGCGAGGCGGTGGTGCTGGCGGTGGGCGCCATGTTGAACGGGCAGGCTTCCTTGGGCACCTTGACGTTGAGCACGACTTCCGCGTGTTGGCCAAGTGTGGAACGCGGCGCGCTGGTCACGGCAACGATCTGTACGGCGAATCGCCGGATGGCCGGTAGAAGGTTGATCAGTTCGTCGGTCTCGCCGGAGTAGCTCAGGGCAAGCAGGATGTCGCCGTCGTTGAGGATGCCGAGGTCGCCGTGCATGGCGTCGACGGTATCAAGCAGCACGGCAGGCGAGCCGGTGCTGGTGAAGGTCGCGGCGATCTTGCGGCCAATATTGCCGGATTTGCCGACGCCGAGGACGACGATCTTTCGTCGCTTGGCCAAGGCGGAGACGATCAGTTCCACAGCATGGTCGAATGACTTGGTCAGGTGCGAGCGCACTGCCTTCACGGCCGCCAGCTCGATGTCGAACACTTCGCGGGCTCGCTTGAGGTGGGACATGCCGAGTTAATCCCCGTTGGGGTAGGAGCCGAGGATTTTCACGAAGCGGCTGATCCGTTCGAGTTCCTCGATGGCGTTGGCGACTTTTTTGTCCTCGAAGTGGCCGTCGCAGTCGACGAAAAATAGGTATTCCCACGCCTTGCGCTTGCTGGGGCGCGATTCGATTTTGGTCATGTTGAGGCGGTATTTTCGGAACGGCCCCATGACTTCGTGCAGCGCACCGACCTTGTCTTCGATGCCAATGACGAGGCTGGTGCGGTCGTTTTTTGTGGAGGGACTGCACTTGCGGCCCAGCACAAAAAATCGGGTGGCATTCGCGGCGTTGTCCTGGATGTTTTGGTCGATGATCTGGAGGTTGTAGCGTTCGGCGGCCAGCGACCCGGCAATGGCGGCACCGGCCTTGTCCTCGGCGGCCTTTTCGGCGGCGCGGGTGGTGGAGGAAGCCTCGATCACCTCGACCGACGGCAGGTTTTGTTGCATCCAGACACGGCACTGCGCCAGCGCCTGCGGGTGGGAGTAGAGTCGGCGAACCTTCGTGCGGCGGTTGCCGCGGACGAGGCAGTGTTGAATGGGCATGACGATCTGTGCCACGATCTTGAGCGGGCTGTCCACGAATAGGTCCAGCGTGTGGGTGACGACGCCCTCGGTGGAGTTCTCGATCGGCACCACGCCGTAGTCGGCACGGTCCTTCTGCACCTCGTCGAAGACGTCCTTGATGGTTTTCTGCGGCGTGTAGAGCAGGCTTGATCCAAATCTGCGAATAGCGGCCTGGTGGGTGTACGTTGCTTCGGGGCCTAGATAGGCAACCGTGAGCGACTTCTCGAGCGAGAGCGAGCACGACATGATCTCGCGGTAGATGGCCCGCATTGACTCCTCGGGGATTGGCCCGTCGTTGAGCTTGGCCAAGCGCTGGAAAATCAGACGCTCGCGGTGCGGTGCATAAATCTCCTCGCCGGCCTTGAGCTTGATCGCGCCGATGGCCAGCGCGTGCCCAGTGCGCTCGTTGAGCAGACGCACCAGTTTTTTGTCGACGGCGTCGATGGCTTTGCGGTGTTCCTCGAGACTCATAACCGGTTATTTTTCGTCCCCGTTCTCGTCGGCTTCATCGTCCGGGTCATCGTCCGGGTCATCGTCCGGGTCATCGTCGGCCTCATTGGCCTCGTTGTCGAGGGGGAGTTCTTCCTGTGAATCGGCGGCGGGCGTGGTGGCGAGCTCGACGTGAATGCGCCGCAACTCGTCGGCGGCGGGGAGTTCGTCCAGCCCCTTCAGCCCGAAGTGCTCGAGGAAAAACTGCGTGGTGCCGTAGAGCCGTGGCCGGCCGGGGGCCTCGGCCTCGCCGCAAACTTCGATGAGTTCGCGCTCGACGAGCGTCTGCACGACGCCATCGACGGCGACGCCACGAATCTGCTCGATTTCCGCGCGGGTAATCGGCTGGCGGTAGGCGATGATGGCGAGAGTCTCCAGCGCGGGATGTGAGAGCTTGGGCGGACGCGGCTTGGCCCCGACGAGCACCTGCAGCCAAGGGGCGAAGTCCGGCTTGGTGACGAACTGCCAGTTGCCGCCGACGCAGGCCAAGCGGTAGCTGCGGTCGGCTATGTCGTGCTCGACGGCGAGCTCCTCGAGCGCCTTCTCGACAGCGCGCGCGGTGGCCTTGGCGAACTCCCCGGTTTGTGGCTCGTCGGGGAGTTTATCCGGCGTCTCGCGGAGCAGTGTACGCAGTTCACCGATGCTCATCGGCTTTTGGGCCGAGAAGACGATCGCCTCCAGTATTTGTTTCAGTTCCACTGTGGTCAGGTTGTCACTGTTTCCGGATGTTCCGGCTTGATCTGCTGCATCTCCACCGGGGCGACAACAATTTCTATCTCACCGAACGAGTCGTCTTGCGTGGCCATCAACTGCCTGAGCCGAACCAGCTCGAGCAGCGCGAGGAACGTAGCCACCACCTCGCCCCGGGTGCGCACCCCGTCGAACAACCCGCTGAACTTCAGCCGGCCCTCTTGGCCAAGCCGCTCGCGGATGGTCACGATTTTCTCGCTGACACTCCAGGGATCCTCGACGATTTCGCCCTTGGCGCCCTCGCGCTCGGCGACCCGCCGGAGCAGCTCGTTCACTGCGCCGACGAGATCGAAAATACTGGCCTCGAGCCGGTTGCCCATCGGCAGCGGGTCGATCGGGATGCTCCCGGGCCGCCGTGTGTAAACCTTCTCCCGCTCGATTTCCAGCCTTTGCAGGTCGTCTGAGGCGTCCTTGAACCGCTTGAACTCCACCAGCCTGCGGATCAGGTCCCAGCGCGGATCTTCTGCGTCGTCGTCCTCGTCGTCCTCCACCTGCTCGTCTACTGGCAACAGTTCGCGGCTCTTGATGTACATGAGCGTCGAGGCCATGACGATGAACTCGCCGGCCTGCTCAAGGTCGAGCCGCTTCATCATCTCCACGTACTCGATGAACTGCGCGGCCAACCGGGCCATGTTCACCTCGTAAATATCTACCTCCTGTTTTTTCACGAGAAAAAGCAGTAAATCCATGGGGCCTTCGAAGACCTTGAACTGAATCTTGAAATCGGACATTCGCACCGGGGGCAACTGGCCTGCGCCGTCGGCAGACCTTAATTGAGGAACGAGTCCCTTGGCAATGACCGACTCGCTTGGCGGGCTTGCCCCAGCCGATTGGGGCGGCTAATTTGCGCGCATGAGAACTTGGCTGATCCCGATCGCCGCCTTAGCCCTCGCCGCCGCCCCGGCCCCGCTTGGCCAAGCGCAGGAGCTGGAGGCGCCGGACGACGCGCCGCTTGGCCAGGCGGCCGCGGAAAAGAAAGTGTACGTCGTGCCGGTGCGCGAAGACATCATGCCACCGATCCTCTACGTCATCCGCCGAGGCGTGAAAGAGGCAATGGCCGCCGAGGCCGACTGCCTCATCCTCGACATGGAGACCAACGGCGGCCGGGTGGACATCACCGAAGAAATTTTTGACATCGTCGCCAAGTTTTCAGGGTTGACTGTCACTTACGTCAACAAGGACGCCTACTCCGCCGGGGCATTCATCGCCGTGGCCACGCAGAAAATCTACATGGCGCCGCAGAGTGTCATCGGGGCCGCCGCGCCGATCATGATGAGTCCCACCGGCGGCGTGTCCGAAATGCCCTCGACGATGGAGGTGAAAATGAACTCGGCCATCCGCGCCAAGATCCGCACTCAAGCTGAGAAAAACGGCTACGCCATCGATGTGGTTGAGGCGATGGTGGATAAGACCAAAAAACTCGAGCGCGATGGCAAAATTATCTGCGAAGAGGGCGACATTCTCACGCTGACCAACCTTGAGGCCGAGGCGAAGTACGGCGAGGCCAAGACGCAACTGCTCTCCTCCGGCACGGTCGAGAGCATCGACGCGCTCATCATCGAGCTGGGTTACGCCGGGGCGCAGCGGGTCGATGTTGCGCCGCTCGGCGTGGAGGAACTGGGCACATGGATCAACGCCATCAGCCCGATCCTGCTGCTCATCGGCATCATCGGCCTATACATCGAGTTCAAGACCGCCGGCTTCGGCGTGTTTGGCGCTGTCGGCATCGCGGCGCTGGTGCTGTACTTCTTCGGCGGCTACGTCTCCGGGATGGCCGGCATCGAGTGGGTCGGTATCTTCGTGGTGGGGGTGGCGCTGGTTGCTGTGGAGCTGTTTCTCCTGCCGGGCACAATTTTTATCGGCCTAATCGGCGTGGTTTGCATGTTCCTTGCGCTGGTGATGGGCATGACCGATCTGTACCCCAACATGCCGTGGTTCCCGGCTGGCGAGGGCGAGGGCGGCGGTGGCGTTGTGCCGCAAGTCGAGGGCGTCGACTTCGTGATGCCGGACTTTTCGCGGCCGATCAACGACCTGTTGATTGCCTTCGGCCTCTCGGTGCCTATCATCTGGGCGCTGTCCAAGTATCTTCCGCACACAGCCCTTTTCGCCGTGTTTACCTCCAACGCCGCCAGCGGGGTCGAGTCGGTCGCCGCCGTCGCCGCCGAGATCGAGTCGCGCCTTGGTCAAGCCGGCACAAGCACCATGCCGCTGAACCCCGGCGGCAAGGCGATGTTCGGCGACGCCCTGTGTAACGTCGTCACCCAGGGCGAAATGATCGCCGCCGACACGCCGGTAAAAGTCATAGGCCACCGAGGAAGCGATCTCCTCGTCATCGAGGCCTGAGCGCCGGATGGGCGGGGCCAACACCATCTACTTCGCCTACGGGTCGAACATGTGCCCGGAGCAAATGGCCAGGCGCTGTCCCGGCGGCCAAGCCCTTGGCCAAGCGGAACTGCGCGACTGGCGTTTCCTCATCAACACCCGCACGTACGCCACGATCGAGGCCCGGCCCGGCGCTGCCACTCACGGCGTGCTCTGGTCGCTGACGCCGGAGCACATCACCGAGCTCGACCACTACGAGGCTGTCGCTGAGGGCATGTACTTCAAAAAAAATATCATCGTCCAGCGGGCTGACAGGCCGGTGGAGGCGCTGGTGTACATCGACCCCGTTTGCGAGCTTGGCCAACCGAAGCCGGACTACATCCGGACGATCCTCGACGGCGCGGCCCACTTCGCCCTGCCACCGGAGTACATCGCCGGTTTGGCCCGGGACTGGGATGTGACGAACGCTACTTCCGGGCAGCAGGAGTGATGGAGAGTTTCACACGTTTGCCCTTGCGCAACACTTCGATGCCCACGGGCTTTCCAATTTTCACTGCGTCTAGCGCGTAGGTGTAATCGTAAATGTTGGTGATATCCTTGCCGGCGAAATGGACAATGACGTCGCCCCCCTTTAGCCCTGCCTTATCGGCCGGGCCGCCGCCGCGCACGCCGGTGAGCAAAACCCCTTTCACGTCCTCCGAGGCGTAGTCGGGGATGGTCCCGAGGTACACGCGGATAGCATCGCGACTGCCGCCCTGGTCGGATTTCTCGACTTTCAAATAGTCCGGACGGTCACCGGCCTCGGCGAGATCGCGCACTATGTTCGCGGCGAACTTTGTGATGCGCTCGAGCCCTTCAAAATTCAGCGTGTCGGTGTCGTCGCCTGGCCGATGGTACTCCTTGTGGCTGCCGGTGAACCAGGCGAGCACTGGGATGCCTTTCGGATAAAACGAGGTTGTGTCAGTTGGTAGATAGGGATCCTGTTGCAGCGAGAGATCAAACCCGGCAAGGACATTCCGGCGCTCGATCAGTTTCTTCCAGGAACTCGACGAGCCGACGCCTTGCAGCGTGAGCTTGTTGTCTCGGAGCCGGCCGACCATGTCGAAGTTCAGGTAGGCAACGACGTTGCTGAGATTCACCGTCGGTTTGGCGGCGTAACGTGCCGAGCCAATCAGACCAAGCTCTTCGCCGGACCAAAAGCTGAAGATCACGCCGCGCTGAAACTCCTTCGGCCTGTCCTCCCTTCGCTTGGCTAGGCTAGACGCCATCTCGAGCAAAGTCGCTACGCCGGAAGCGTTATCGTCCGCGCCGTTGTGAACCATGCCTTCTTCGGCCTTGACGCCGAAGCCGCCGGTTTCTCCGCGACCAAGGTGATCGTAGTGCGCGCCGAGCATCACGTACTCGGTTGGCTTATTCGCCGTCGCTGGGCCAACCGGAGGCAACACCGCGACGAGGTTGCTGTCCTTTTGCCGGATACGCTTAAGCGAGGTTTTGATGCTCAGCACGATGCCTGGCAGCGACAGCTTATGCACCGCGTGCGGGTTTTCCTTGTCGAGCGACGATTGCAGTTGTTTAAGTGACTTGCCGTAAAACTGTACGAGCGAGTTGCCAACTTCGCCGCTGATGGAGATAACCGGAATGCCCGCACCGGCCATGCTGCTGTCGAAACTCAGCTTGGCCAGCGCGCCGGGGTTTGGGGAGTTCGGGCCGGTGACTACAAGCAGTGCTTTGGCGCCATTGTTGCGGGCAATGAGTGCCTTGTAGCGAAGGCCGGCGTAGCGGTTGAGTTTCTGCCGCCGATCGACCGAAATGTCCTCCGGCACGTAGCGAAGAACCATTACGATTTTGTCTTTCACATCGAGGTCACCGTATGAGTTGTAGCCGACACCGAGTTCGCCCGGCTTGGTCAGCCCGTAGCCGGCAAAGACCACTTCGCCCTCGACCACGCCATTGGCCGAAAATGCAAGCGGCCGGAAATCCTTACCTAACTCGAAGGCTTGATCTTCGCCGATGTGGCCTCGGAGGATCATGCGGTTTTCCTGTTTCACCAGCTCGACACCGCCGGTGAACTCAAACGTGTGATCGAAGCTATCCTTACCAGAGCCAATTGGTTGCAGTCCGGATTTGGCCAAATGCTGCCGAATGTAGTCGGCTGCCTTGCGGATTCCTTCGCTGCCGGTACGGCGGCCCTCCAGATCGTCTGATGCGAGAAAGGTGACATGTTCTTTCAGGTCATCGATCGAGACGTCGGAGGACAGGGTGGCTTGGGCGGATTCGCGTTCCGGTGCTTGGCCAAGCGCGGCCAGTGAGCCCTGATGATTCCACTTGGCGAGAAAAAGTTGCGACTGCTTCTCCGGCGTGGCGTTTGACGTCCAGCAAAGTTGTGTACCGTCCGGCGAGAAAACCGGTAGGCCATCGAAGCCGGCGCGCTCGGTGATACGGATCGGTTTGTGTTGGCCAAGCGCATCGACGAGGTACAGTTCGAAGTTGGTAAAACCAAGCTTGTTGCTGGCGAAAATAATGTAGTCACCGGACGGATGAAAATATGGTGCCCACGACATTGAATCGAAGCTGGTTATTTTGCGGATGTCTGAACCGTCGAGTTTCATCGTGTGGATTTCCGCCACCGTACCGGACTTGTTGAAGCGTCGCCAAACAATCCTCGAGCCGTCTGGCGAGAAAAACGGGCCTCCGTCGTAACCGGGTGTGCGGGTCAGTCGTGTCTGTCCTGAGCCGTCGGCGTTCATGATGTAAATTTCGCCAAAGTAAGAGAGGTCGATCTCACGGAGTTTTTTCTCCTCGTCGGAGAGTTTGCCGGCATAGGCGCTGCGAGTGGAACTGAAAATAATCCTCGAGCCGTCCGGCGAGAAGCCGGCCTCGGCGTCGTAGCCCAGCGCGGTGGTGAGTTGGCGCAGGTCGGTGCCGTTCGGGTTGGCGGTGAAGATGTCCATCGTCTTGTCGTAGTCCCACGAGTAACGGCGCTGTTTGCCGGAGGCGCGAAAATCGAGTTCGGCCTTCTGCTTGGCCTTGGCTTGTGGGTCGTGATGCGTCGAGCCGAAGAGTACCCGCCCGCCGCTGGGGTGGAAAAATGCGCAGGTGGTCTTGCCGTGTCCAGGCGAGACACGCGCAGAGTCGCCGGTTTCGAAATCGAGCGTGTAAATCTGGTAGAATGGATTGCCAGCCTCCCGTTCGCTTTGAAAGATCAGCTTGGAGCCGTCGGTGCTAAAGTAGCCTTCGCCGCTGCGCCGACCCTCGAATGTGAGCTGCCGGACGCGGGAGAGAAACGCACCTTGACCTTCGGCTGCATGCGCGCCTGGCCAGGCGGCGGCGAACAGTGTGGCGATAAGCAGCGCACTTGGCTTGTTGAAAGAATGGCCTTTCATTTCGCCGCCGGTTTTAGTTTCAACTGACTCAATTTTCAACTAAGAGATTGGCCGTGATCCGCATCGAGACTGTTGAAAACCGAACAGAGCTCCGCGAGTTTGTCCGGTTTCCGCTAAGTATTTATAGTGACGGATCGCCTTGGGTGCCTCCGGTTTGGCGCGATGAAATGATGCGACTCGATAGGGCGCACAGCCCTTTTTTTCAGCAATCGGACGCGGCGTTGTTCCTCGCACGGGACGATGCTGGCGAGCCGGTCGGGCGCATCGCGGCGATACGGTTCAACCGCCACCTCGAGATGTACGGCGACGGCGTCGGCTTCTTCGGCTTCTTCGAGTGTGTTGATGACGAGTCGGTGGCCGGACGCCTGTTCGCGGTGGCGGCGGAGTGGCTGCGCGGACAGGGGCTCCAGCGCATGCGCGGCCCGGCGAGCTTTACCATCAACGAGGAAATCGGGTTGCTGATCGAGAATTTCGACGAGCCTCCGACGCTGCTCACGACGTGGAACCCGCCGTACTATCGGCGGCTGGTTGAGTCGGCCGGCTTGGCCAAGGCGGAGGATCTGTTGGCGCGCGAGGTGGCGTTTGCCGACTTGGACGTGCGCTACCTCGAGCGCCTGGCCAAGGCCGGCGCGCGGAACGGCCAAGTGACCATTCGCCCGGCGAACCTGGCGAAGCTCGAGGCGGAGGTGGAAATCCTCATGAAGATTTACGCGGAGGCGTGGAGCGAGAACTGGGGCGCGGTGCCGATCAGCCATGACGAGTTCCAGAAACTAGCCGGGGATCTCAAGCCGTTCCTGCTGCCGGAGTGCACGCTGATCGCCGAGTACGACGGTGAGCCGGTGGGCATTTGTGTGGCGGTGCCGGACATCAATGTGGCTGTCAAGGCGTGCGGCGGCCGGTTCGGGCCGCTTGGTCTGTTGCGTTTTATGCTGGCGCGCCGCCGCATCGACACCGTGCGCGGATTGGTGGCGGGAGTGCTGAAGGCGCACCGGAACAAAGGCATCGAGTCGGCATTTGGCTCGCAAATTGCCAAATCGCTGATGGGAAGTCGGTACAAGCGGATGGAGTTCTCGTGGATGCTGGAGTCGAACTTTCGAGTGCATCGCGTGCTGGAAAACTCCGGCGCGAAAGTGACCAAGCGCTGGCGTGTTTACGAGCGCGAGCTTTAGCTTGCCTTGTGCTCGACGTCTTTGTCGCAGTGGGGGCAGTGGTACCGGCCGGCGGCCTGCTCGGCGGCATCCAGCTTTAGGCTTTGGCCGCACTCGGCGCAGTCGACGATTTCCGGGATCGGCTCGCGGCGTTCGCCCTCGGGAACCAACTCGGGGTTGATTGAGTGAAGAATACCGATGGCGGCAGCCTTAGGATCGGCGGAACCAGTGATGGGACGGCCGATCACCAGCCAGTTCGCTCCGGCTTGGATGGCATCGGCCGGTGTCATGGTGCGTTTCTGGTCGTCGGCCTTGCTCGACTCGGGGCGGATGCCGGGCGTGACCAACTGGATGTCGTTGCCCAGCTCGGCGCGGAGCATCTCGATTTCCTGCGGCGAACAAACCAGCCCGCGCAGTCCGGCGCCGGTGGCGAGCTTGGCCAACCGCAACACTTGTTCCTGCACGCTGCCCGTGATGCCCAGTTCGGCGAGGTTGTTGTCGTCCATGCTGGTGAGCACAGTGACGCCGAGCACGAGCGGTGCCTCGGCGCGGAGCATGGCGGCCTGTTCGTGGGCAGCGTTCTCGGCGGCGGTAAGCATCGCAGTGCCACCCGAAGCGTGGACGGTGGTCATCTTCACGCCGAGGTCGGTGGCCGCGATGACGGCCTTGGCCACGGTGTTGGGGATGTCGTGCAGTTTGAGGTCAAGAAACACCTTCGCGCCGGTCGCGCGGAGTTTGCGGACGATGTCCGGCCCGCCGCTAATGAAGAGCTGCTTGCCCACCTTGAACGCGCCGACGAGAGGGGCGAGTTCTTCGGCGAGTTTCAGGGCCTTGTGCGGGCTGGGAAGGTCGAGCGCGACAATAATAGGATTGTTCACGGCGGCAGTCTAGTGGGGTGCGGTTTGATTGTCAGGTGGTTTTGCCGCTCGACTGTGCCTCGTCGGCGAGCATTTGATTGAGATTCCCGACGTGCCATTCGATGCCCGCTATGAACGACTGGAGCAGTCCCTCTAGTTTGCCTTGCCACAAGACACCAAGCTTGAGTGTCGGAAAGCCGGGCAGCGGAATGGCGCGTACGCCCGGCACGCGCCTGGAGGAGGGCGACACTACACCGATGCCGATGCCGAAGCCTTTGGTCGCGAGTTTCTCCACCAGGTCGAACGAGTTGACCTCGAGCGTCGTGTGCCAGTCCACGCCCGCATCGGTCAGGCCGGTGCGGAAGATTTTTGTCACCGGCTCATCCGCCGGCATGCAGATGAGTGGCTCGGTGATTTTTCTCCGCTCTATCAACTCCTCGACCGACTTGATCTTGGACGACCGCCGGGCCACCAGCACCAGCGGAATCTCGAGCAGTGAGCGCGCCTCGATGCCGGGCGGGGGTTCCTTCTCAAGCACCGTCACGGCGACGTCGATCTCGCGGGCGAGCAGGGCTGTCTCCAGCGCTGGCTGATGTCCGGGCCGAAGCGACACTCGCAGGTCAGGTCGGTCCTCACGAACCTTTTCCATGATCGTTGGCATGTGGTCGCTCAGGATAATGTGCGATGCGCCAACGCGGATCCGCTGCGATTCCCCGCCGCGCAGGTCGTCGGACATCTTGTTGAGGTTGCTGAAAAACGGCTCGACGAACTCGTAGAGTTTCCGCCCCGTTTCCGTCAACTCGAACGGCCGGCGGTGGAACAGCGTCGCGTCGATGTGCTCCTCGAGGAGTGTGATCTGCGAGCTGACCGCCGGTTGCTGGATGCCGTAGGGGATCTTGCGCACGGCGTTGCTGATGCCCTCGTGCTTGGCCACGTAGTAAAACAGTTCGAGATGATGAATGTTCATCGGGAGAAGCGTTCGGCTGCGACGTAGCATGCCACCCGGCCGGGCGCGGAGCAACTCCGGCGGCGCCACTGCAGATTCGCATTTGCAACCGGCCAATGGCGGGGTAACTTTCCGCCGTAGTGAATCCGATTTTTTACAGGCGACTTGGCTTCGTGTTGAGCTTGGTTTCGGGCGCAACTTCCGCGCTTGGCCAGGCGGTCGACTTCGAGAGCCAAATCAAGCCGCTGCTCTCCGACCGCTGTTTCGCCTGCCACGGCCCGGACGAAAACGCTCGCAAGGCCGATCTGCAACTTCACACCCGCGAGGGGGCGTTCGCCAAGTTGGACGATGATCTCGTGGCCATCACCCCGGGCAAGCCGCAGGCCAGCGAGTTGTACCGGCGCATCACCGCGACAGATTCCGACGACCTGATGCCGCCGCCGGAGTCGAAGCGGAAGCTGTCAGGCGGGGAGAAGGAGTTAATCCGCCGCTGGATCGAGCAGGGCGCCGAGTGGCGGGAGCATTGGTCGTTCGTGCCGGTCGCCGCTGTCGAAGTGCCGCCGCTTGGTCAAGTGGCTTGGCCTAAGAACGAGATCGACCACTTCACCCTGGCCAAGCTGCGCGAGGCCAACATCGAGCCGTCGCCCTTGGCCAGGCGCGAACAACGGCTCCGCCGACTGTCGTTCGATCTCACCGGCCTGCCGCCGACCCTGGCTGAGCTTGACGATTTTTTGAGCGACGACTCGCCGAGCGCCTACGAGAAAGCCGTCGACCGGTTGCTCGGCAATCCGCGCCTTGGCGAGCGCTTGGCCGTGCATTGGCTCGACCTCGCGCGTTACTCCGACACTTACGGTTATCAAGTCGATCGCAACCGGTTCGTTTGGCCGTGGCGCGACTGGGTGATCCGCGCCTTCAATGACAACCTGCCGTACGATGATTTTTTGACATGGCAACTCGCCGGCGACCTGTTGCCCGGCGCCACCGACGACCAGCGACTAGCCACGACGTTTAACCGGCTGCATCCGCAGAAAGTCGAGGGCGGCAGCGTGCCGGAGGAGTTTCGCGTCGAGTACGTTGCCGACCGCAACCACACATTCGGCACGGCGATGCTCGGGCTGACGCTAGAGTGCGCCCGCTGCCACGACCACAAGTACGACCCGATTTCGCAGAAGGAGTACTACCAGTTTTTCGCCTTCTTCAACACCATCGACGAGGCCGGGTTGTACTCCTACTTCACGCCGTCGATCCCCACGCCGACGTTGCTGATGACCGACGCGGCAGTGAAACAAAAAATCGCCGGCGAGGAAAAGCAGGCCGCTGCCGAGGCGGCGGAGTTGGCGAAGGTGAGCGCCGATGCCGGGGAGGCGTTTGAGAAATGGCTCGCCGAGCGGCCAGCGAAGGCCACATTGCCCGGGCAGATCGGCCACTTTCCGTTTGAGGAATACAAGGACGGCAAACTGCCGAATCTTGCGAACGAATCGAAGCAGGCATCGAGCAGCCAAAAGAATAAAATCGTTCCCGGCAAAAACGGCAATGGTCTGCGGTTGACCGGCGACGACGGCGTGAACCTTGGCATCGGCAACTTCAAGCGCACGGCGCCGTTCTCGATTGCACTGTGGATAAACACGCCGCATCACAAGGAGCGCACTGTCGTTTTTTCCCGCTCGCGCGCATGGACCGATGCCGGCAGCCGAGGCTACCAAATGCTCCTGCGCGACGGCCATTTGAGCGCGTCGCTGATTCACTTTTGGCCCGGCAACGCCATCAGCGTCCGCACCAAGGCCAAGCTCCCGAAAAATGAGTGGCACCACGTCGCTATCACTTACGACGGCTCGATGAAAGCGGGCGGCTTGGAGATTTACGTCGATGGCAAACTGGTTGAAACCGAAATTCACAAGGACAACCTGTACAAAAACATCACCGGCGGTGGCGGCGATACGATCGTCATCGGGCAGCGGTTCCGCGACGTCGGTTTCGCCGAGGGGCTTGTCGATGACTTCCGCGTTTTTGACCGCGAGTTGACCGGCGGCGAGGTGGCGCAGATTCACGATGGCGGGTCACTGACCGCGATGTTGGCCAAGCCGGCCGATGCGATTGGCCAAGAGGAGCGGGCCACACTGCGCGACTATTTTTTGGCCACCGCGAACGAGCCTCATGCCGCCCAGTTGGCCAAGCTGCGGGCCGCTCGCGAGCGCGTTACAAAGCTGCTCGACGGCCGAGGCGAAATCATGGTGATGGAGGAAATGAGGCTGAAGGCTCGCTCGACGTTCGTGCTGAAACGCGGCGTGTACAGCGCGCCGGGCGAGCGTGTCGGGGCGGCCACGCCGGGGTCGCTGTCGCCGTTCCCTAAGGACGCTCCGCGCAATCGACTTGGCCTCGCGCAGTGGCTGGTCGATTCTAAAAATCCGCTCACAGCCCGCGTGGCGGTGAACCATTTTTGGCAGCTTTGTTTTGGGCAGGGCTTGGTGCGCACGCCGGAGGATTTCGGCACGCAGGGCAAACGGCCGACTCACCCCGGGTTGCTCGACTGGCTGGCCAAGGATTTCACCGGCCACGGCTGGAACGTGAAGCGGCTGCTCAAGCAGATTGTGATGTCCGCCACGTATCAGCAGGCGAGCGAGACGCGCCGGGCGCTCGAGGTGAGTGACCCGGAAAATTTGCTGTTGGCGCGCGCGCCGCGCTACCGTCTTTCCGCCGAGATGATCCGCGACAACGCTCTCGCGGCGAGCGGGCTGCTGAGCCGGCGCATGGGCGGCGCGGGCGCCAAGCCGTACGACTTAACCGAGTCGTTCAAGCCGATGGGCCACGACAAGGGCGAGGGGCTGTATCGCCGTAGCGTTTACACGTTCTGGAAACGCACCGGCCCGGCGCCGGTGATGATGGCGCTCGACGCGGCCAAGCGCGACGTCTGCCGGGCCAAGCGCGAAAACACCGCCACGCCGCTGCAGGCGCTGGTGCTGCTCAACGGCCCGCAGTTCGTCGAGGCGGCGCGGACGCTCGGCGAGCGGATGGTGAGCGAGCACGGCGACAACATTGGCGCCATGGTACGCGACACGTTTCGCACTCTGACCAGCCGTGAGCCGTCCGACCGCGAGACGGCTCTGTTGCGTCGGCTGCACGACGAGCAGTTGGCGGTCTTTGAAAAGGACACCAAGGCCGCGGCCGCGTTTTTGAGCGTGGGCGAAAGCCGCCCGGCCAAAGGCTTGGCCAAGCCGCGGGTCGCCGCCGCGGGCGTCCTGGCCAAGGCATTGATGAACTTTGACGAGTCGATCGTGAAGCGTTAACTTGTTTTTTTACTATGATGAAATCACCGCTTTGCACAGGGTTTGAATCGACCGTAGGGATGAGTCGGCGCGGTTTCCTTAATTCGTTCGGCATGGGGCTGGGCGGCATTGCGCTGGGCAGCCTGCTCCAGCCGGGCGCGCTGCTCGGTGCGCCGACCGGCCGCGGTGTGATGGGCGGACCGCACTTCGCGCCCAAGGCCAAGCGCATCATTTATTTGTTCCAAAGCGGTGGTCCGTCTCAGCTCGACTTGTTCGATCCCAAGCCGACGCTGGTCGAAAAGCATGGCACCGAGTTGCCGGAGGCGATCCGGCGGGGCCAACGGCTCACCGCGATGTCCGGCAACCAGGCGTCGCTGCCGCTGGTTGGGTCGCCGTTCAAGTTTGCGCCGCGCGGCCAGAGCGGCGTCGAGATCAGCGACATGCTGCCGCACATTTCCGGTATCGCCGATGACTTGTGCCTTATCCGCTCGATGCACACCGAGGCGATTAACCACGGCCCGGGCGTGACGCACATGCAAACCGGCTCTCAATTCCCTGGCCGACCCAGCATCGGCGCCTGGCTCAACTATGGGCTCGGCCGTGAAAACGATAACCTACCATCTTTCGTGGTGATGGTCACCAAGGGCAAGGGCGGCCAGCCACTCGTGTCGCGACTTTGGGGCAGCGGTTTTTTGCCATCTGAAAACCAGGGGTTGCGTTTCCGCTCCGGCGCAAACCCGGTGCTGCATCTGCAAAATCCGGACGGCATCGGGCGCGACAGCCGCCGTTTGATGCTCGACCGCCTAGGCGAACTGCACGAGCTGCAGCTCGAGAGTAACCCCGACGCCGAGATCGAGTCGCGCATCGCCCAGTACGAGATGGCATTTCGCATGCAGACGTCGATCCCGGAGGTGACCGACCTCTCCGGCGAGCCGGAGCACGTGCTGCGCGAGTACGGCGACGACGTGAAAAAGCCGGGCACCTTCGCCGCGAACTGCCTGCAGGCGCGGCGCTTGGCCGAGCGGGGCGTGCGGTTCATCCAGCTTTACCATCCCGGCTGGGATCAGCATGGCGGCCTGCCAGGCGGCCTGCGGACGCAGGCCCGCGAGACCGACCAGCCGTCTGCCGCGCTCGTGCGTGACCTCAAGCAGCGCGGTATGCTCGACGACACGCTTGTGATTTGGGGGGGCGAGTTTGGCCGCACCAACTACTGCCAAGGCACGCTGGGTAAGGATAACTTTGGGCGCGACCACCACGGCCGTTGCTACTCGCTGTGGATGGCTGGCGGCGGCACAAAGGGCGGCACCGTCGTCGGCCAGACCGACGACTATGGCTACAATGTTGTCGAGGATGGGGTCCACGTGCACGACTTTCACGCGACGCTGCTACATTTGCTCGGCATCGATCACGAACGGCTGACGTTCAAGTATCAGGGCCGCTACTTCCGCCTCACCGACGTGCACGGTCATGTCGTCAAAGGCGCGTTGGCTTAAAGCCTAAGCGTCGTTTGGCTAGGCGCGAAACTGATGACGATCCCGAATTACATCTCGATTTTCAGGCTGATGCTGGTGCCGGTGTTTGTGATCTCGCTGCTTGATTTCGCCGACACGGGGGCGGTGCTGAGTTGGTGGATGGCGGTAGGGGCGTTTCTCGTGGCGGCGGTCAGCGACGGGGTGGACGGCTACATCGCGCGGCGTTTCAAGCAGCGCAGCGAACTGGGAGCCTTCCTCGACCCGATGGCGGATAAATTGCTGCTGGTGTCCGGTCTGGTGGTGCTGAGTTTTTCCAGCGACCACCTCCCTCAATTGCCTGTCTGGATGATCGGGGTGGTGTTTGGGCGGGACCTGTTTTTGTTGCTGGGGTTTTTCGTGATCACGCATTGGTGCGGCAAGATGAAGATTCAGCCGCATTTCATCAGCAAGTGCGCAACTGTGCTGCAGATGTTCGTGGTGGCGTGGGGGGTGCTAGGCGGGAGGGATCAGTTTGGCCTCGAGTTCGACTGGCTGTTTTGGTGGTGCCTTGCGACGACGGTGTGCACCGGCTCGACATTCCTTATCTATTTCCCGGCTGGGATAAAGCAGTTACGAGCGGTGCCGGCCAGTTCTCCGAGCAAGGACCAGTCGCGGCGGCTGGTGAGGCTGGATTTCGAGGTTGACCCGTCCACCCGCGCCGGGGAGAGGGCAAAATCCCGCGGCGATGGAGAAGGCGTGTAACCTTCGCCCAGCTTTGGGTGTAGATTTCCCAGTATGATCATGAGGAGAACAGCTTGGTTATTGGGATTGGTTGGCAGCATGAGTTTGGCCGTGGCTGGGCCGGGTCATGGCGGGGCCGACGAGCACTCGGATGGGCACGACACCGGCGGGCTTGAGTTTACGCTGAAGCCGAAGGGGCTTGGCCAAGAGGGGCAGTTCCAGTTCCGCGTCGACGGCCCGGCGGTAAATTATTTCGCCCAATTTCTCGGCGACGGCTTTCACGTGGAAAGTTCCACCGACCTTAGACGGTGGCGCAACGTCGACCTGCTGAAGGCAACCAGCGAGGAGACGGTTTTCGAGGATGGGGGCGACGCCACACGGAGCCGATTTTACCGCGTGCGCTACGAGGGAGGCACGTCCACTTGGGGCATTATTCGTGATCGCATCCTTGGCCCGAGCTGTGCCGGTTGCCACAGCAAGGGCACGACGTTTGCGAAGCAGTCGAAGCTGCTTCTCACGCCGGATGTCGCCTATGGACAGCTCGTCAATCGCAAGCCGGCCAACACTTACGCGCTTGAGGACGGGCTGGAACTTGTCGGCACCGAGGGGTTGGCAAGCCTCGGCAAAAGTTTTCTGTGGGAGAAAATCAACACCGCCGAGGGGCAACATTTTTACGACGACCACCCTGGCTACGGCTCCCTGATGCCGTTGGGCGCTGACCCGCTGACCGACGGCGAGCTCAAGTTCATCCTGCAATGGATTCTCGAGGGCGCGCCGGAGCACGGCGTCGTGGCCAAGGTCGCCGACTTAGACAACCTCGAGCGCTATGCGCCTCCTCCGTTCACGCCCTTAGACAAACCGGAAAGTGGCATCCAACTGCACGTCGAGCCATTCGAAGTGCCGGCAAATTTCGAACGCGAGTTCTTTATGTACAAGGAGTTGAACAATAACAAACCGGTGTATGTGAATCGTGTCCAGATTGAGATGAGATCGGGCAGCCACCATTTCCTCGCCTACCTGCTGGATTCATCGAGCCCGTTTTTCTCGTTTGCCAAGCAGTTGTTCGTGCCGAACAAACTCCGCGACCTGCACCTGTCCAATGGCGAGGACGATCCGCTGGTGTTGGCGACGATGGCGTTCCACGATTTTTTTGCTGGGACACAGACACCGCGCTTCGACTACGAATTTCCCGATGGCGTGGCGCTCAAGCTTCCGGCCCAGACCGGCCTCGATCTGAACACGCATTATGTCAACCGCACCGGCGATCCGTCCACCGGCGAGGTGTACATGAACCTGCACACTATCGATAAGGCGGCCGTCAAACACGAGGCCAAGATCATCAACATGAACAACACCGATATCGAGCTACCGCCCAACCGGGAAACCACGGTAACCGCCGACTTTCGCGCGCCTGAGACGATGAATATTTTCCAGCTCTTTTCGCATTCGCATGAGAAGACCATCGAGTTTCGCGTCGAGATCGCTGGCGGCAAGCGGGACGGGGAGTTGCTCTACATTTCCTATGACTGGGAGCATCCGCCAGTGATGAAGTTCGACCCGCCGCTCGTGGTGAAGCGAGGCGAGAAAATCCGCCTGAAAACCACATACAATAACTGGACAGACGAGACTATCAACTTCGGCCTGCGCAGCACTGACGAGATGATGATCCTCTTTGGCGCGTATTATTAATGGAGTAGCCGAAGTCACCGATCATAGCCCTTTGAGGTTTCAAAAGTTGCCCTTTTCTTTTCTCAAAAAGCTTTTGTTCGCCTGGAGCTGTCGGTAACTTTTCGCGCGTGAAGCTTCCTTGTTTGTATGCGGCGTTGGCGATGCTTGGCTTGGCCCCGCTTGGCCAGGCGGCGGCGGATGAATTTGACAAGTCGGTGGCGGCGTTGCGCGCCGTCGGTGGCGAGGGGCAGGGCAACACTGCCGCCGGCCAGGCGTTGCAGCGCCTGGCCAAGGGGGGTGCGGACACCCTGCCGGCGTTGCTCGCCGGGATGGACGGGGCGAACCTGTTCGCGGCGAACTATCTTCGCGGTGCCGTTGAGGTGATTGCCGGCAACACGTTGGCCAAGGGCGGGGAACTGCCGCTGGTCGAGCTGGGCGAATTCCTGCTGAATAGGAGTCATGACGCTAAGTCGCGCGCGCTAGCTTTCGAGCTGATCGCGCGCGTTGACGCCGAGGCCGCGGAGCAACTCATCCCCGGTTTCCTGGGCGACCCCAGCGTGGATCTCCGCCGCGAGGCCGTCGCCCGGCTGCTTGGCCAGGCGGACGGCTTGGCCAAGGTCGGCAACAAGCCGGCGGCCGTGTTGCTGTACCGGCAGGCGCTCGATGCCGCCCGCGACCTCGACCAAATCAAGTCCATCTCCGGTGCGTTGCGGGAGCTTGGCCGCAAGGTCAACTTGACGCTGCACTTCGGTTTTCTCGTGGATTGGCAAATGGCCGGCCCTTTTCACAACAAGGATCGCGCCGGGTTTGAGTCGGTGTTCGGGCCGGAAAAAAACGCGGAATTGTCGGCGTCGTACGACGGCATGGACGGCAAGGTGAAGTGGCAGGGTTACTCGACCGATGACGAATACGGGATGGTGGATTTCAACAAGCCTTACGGCGATCTCAAGGAAGTCACTGGCTATGCGCAGACGGAGTTCGTCTCCGGCATTAACCGGCCGGCCGAGTTGCGGCTTGGTTGCAAAAACGCGTGGAAGATTTGGCTCAACGGCGAGTTGGTCTTTGGGCGCGACGAGTACCACAGGGGCATGCGGATCGATCAGTACAAGCTGCCGGTGCAGTTGAAGAAGGGCGGAAACGCGATTCTCATCAAGGCCTGCCAGAATGAGCAAGTGGAGGATTGGACAGTGCAATGGCAGTTCCAGTTGCGGGTGTGCGACGCGACCGGCACGGCGATTCATTCCGCCACGAAGAAGAACCGCGAAGTCGCAGCTCAGTAACCAGATAGTCATGAAAAAAATTCTACTTACTTTCACTTTTGCTGCCTTGGCCAACGGCGCGGCGGCGGGCGACTGGACCGGTTTTCGCGGGCCACTTGGCAACGGCGTCTCGGACGAAGTCGGGCTGCCGGTCGCGCTCAACGCGAAGAAGCACATCTCGTGGCGGATCGACCTGCCGGGCCGGGGGCTCTCGAGTCCGCTCGTCGTGGGCAATCGCGTTTTTGTCACTGCCAGCGCCGGCACGCGGCAGGATCAGTTGCAGATAATTTGCATCAACGCTGCCGATGGCTCGGTGATTTGGCAGCGCCAGTTTTGGGCTATGGGCAGTACGATGTGCCATAATAAAACCAGCATCGCCGCCCCCACGCCGGTGACGGATGGCCGACTGCTGTTCGCGATCTTTTCATCGAATGACCTGTTCTGCCTCGACCTCGACGGGAACCTCCAGTGGCTGCGCGGCATGACGCTGGATTACCCGAATGCCCGCAACAGCCTCGGCATGGCGTCGTCGCTCGTGCTCGCCGGCGGTGTGCTGGTCGCGCAGGTGGAGAACGACAGTGAGTCGTTCACGGCCGGACTCGACAAACAAACCGGGGTGAACCTTTGGAGGGCGGATCGTCCGAAGTCAGCCAACTGGACCACGGCCACAGTGCAAAAAATCGGGTCGGGGGCGGAGATGCTGCTGCTGCAATCAGGCGATGGTATCCACGCCGTGAACCCGAAAAATGGCGAGGTCGTCTGGCACTACGCCGACGGCGCATCGACGATCCCGTCGAGCGCGCTGGCCGGTGGAGTACTCTACGTGCCGTCGCACGGTTTGACGGCGCTCGAGTTGGCGGATGATGGCAGATCGTTCAAGCAGAAATGGCGCTCGTCGCGACTGCGCCCGGGCACGGCCAGCCCGCTCGTGCACCGCGACCGGGTTTACAGCCTGAACAACGCCGGCGTGCTGACGTGTGGTGACACCGATAGCGGCAAGCGGCTTTGGCAACTGCGCCTCGACGGGCCGTTCGGCGGCTCGCCCGTGGTGGCTGACAATCATCTGTACGCCTTCAACGAGGAGGGCAAGGCGCAGGTGGTGGATTTGTCCGCGCCGGAGGGGCGCATCGCCGGCGAAATGGATTTGGGTGAGATGATCCAGTGTTCGCCGGCTGTCTCGAATGGCGCGCTTTATGTTCGGAGCAACGGGCGCATCTGGAAGATTGCCCGAAAAACTCAGCTTTGACAGTGAGCGGTGGGGGTGAAACTTTCGAGTCGTTGTCGAGTCTCCGACGCGGTCCCGAACTGGCGCCCAATGACGCTAACGGCCATATGCTGTTTGGCACCGCCCTGGCGGAGGCCGGGCAACCCGGAGAGGCGCTTGGCTATTTGCAGCGTTCGGTGGAACTCGCCCCGTCGTTGGTTCGTGGCCACATCCGGCTGGGCAATCTCCTGCGCGAACTCAGCCGGACCGGCGAGGCGGTCGAGGCTTACGGGCGGGCGCTCGAGTTGCGGCCCGCCGATCCGTTCATCCTCTCTAACCTTGGCAACGCATGGCTGGACTTGAGCGAGGCGGGGCGGGCCATCGAATGCTACCGGCAGTCGCTTGAGATACATCCCGACGCGCCGACCACTTTCAGCAATCTCGTCTTTGCGATGCAGTACGACTCGGGGATCAGCCGCGAAGAGATCGCTGCCGCGCACCGGGAATGGGGTGGGCGTTTTGGCCAAGCGCTTGGTCAAGTGGACGCGCTGCCATGCGATGGGCGGCGGTCGTTGCGCGTTGGTTTTTTATCGGCCGATTTCCGGTATCACCCGGTCGGCCGCATGGCCTCGGCGCTGTGGCAAAACCTGGATCGGGCCAGCGTGACGCCGATCGTTTACGACAACTCCGCCAGCGACTCGTCGGCCAAGTGCCAGTACCACGAGTTGGTTGCGGAATGGCATGACATCGCCGCGTTGCCGGATGACGCCGTGGCGGAACGGATTCGCGTCGACCAACTCGATGTCCTCATCGATTTGTCCGGGCACACTTCCGGGAACCGGCTTGCGGTGCTGGCCCAAAAGCCGGCGCCGGTTCAGGTCACCCTGTTCGCGTACCCGAACACAACAGGACTGTCGTCGGTGGATTGGCGGATCACCGACTCGCTGGCCGATCCCCCCGGTGCCGAGTCGCTTTATGTCGAGCAACTGTTGCGGCTGCCGTCGGTGGCGTGGGTGTACGGCGCGCCGAAGAACAGCCCCGAGCCGGGCGCCATGCCGTGCCTCGCCGGAGAGCCGTTCACGTTTGGCTGTCTGAACAACCCGGCCAAGATCAGCGCGTCGGCGGTGGAAACTTGGAGCGAAATCCTGCGGGTTTGTCCCGGGTCGAGGCTGTTGTTGCAGACGCGCGACGACCCGGCGCACGAGGGGTTGCTGTTAGTCAAGTTCGAGCGGCACGGCATCGGCGCCGGGCAGCTTGTGTTTGCCGTGAAAGGGCCGGAGCGCGGTTACCTCGAACTGCACAATCGCATCGACTTGATGCTGGATCCGTTCCCGTACAACGGCGGCGTGTCGACGGGGGATTGTCTTTGGATGGGCACGCCGATTTTGGCGCTGGAGGGCGACAGCTACGTGTCGCGGCAGGGGGTGAGCCTGCTGACGAGTGTGGGGTTGCCGGAGTTGATCGCTGCCGATCGCGAGGCATTAGTGGCCAAGGCGGCGGACTGGTTTGAGTCGCCGGCCCGCTTGGCCAAGCTGGCTGATGGCTTGCGGGGGAGGCTGCAGCGATCGCCGCTGATGGATCACGCCGCGTACGCCCGGGAATTTACGGAGGCGCTCGAGGGGCTTATTACGGCTTGACGGTGACCCAGTCGATGTCATTCCGCTCCGCGTATTCGGAGAGTACGCGCTCGTTCTCAATTAGGATGGCCCGGACGATTGACGATTCGTCGGCGTGGCCAATGTGCGGCAAATGATTCGGGATAAGGCCAAGCTGCCTGTGGGCATAAACGAGCGCGTAGGCTGCCTCGGCCACGGCCACCAGCGGCAGGGCGTCGTCGGCTTCCTCGACATAATCCTCGACCACGTCCGCCAAAAACTCGAGTTGCTCGGCGAGATGTGGGAACTTGGGCGCATCGATCTCGGCAAACTCCAGCTTGAGGGCGGGAAGTTTTTTGTGGATTCCCTCGAGAATTTTCGGTGTGATCTGCTCCGCGCCGTGATGGAGGAATTCCGCTATCTCTGACATGCCCCGAGGGTGCGTTTGACCTGGGCAAAACTCAAGTTTGGATTGACGAATGGACACGAAAACAAAACTGGATGAACCGCGCCCGACTCGCGGGCGATGGTGTTGCCGCTGCGTGCGCTTGGCCAAGTGGCTGGGCGTTGGCGTGCTGTTGTTGTTGGCGCTGCGGGAGGTTTTTTTCTCCGGGCCGTACCTGCCGCTGGCCAAGCCGCATGACAGGCTGATACTCGACATGCACTGCCATGTGGCCGGCATCGGCGCGGGCGGCAGCGGCTGCTTTGTTTCCAAGGAACTGCGGAATAATTTCCGGTTTAAAATCTACCTTAAAGCGTTCGGGGTGACCGTGGCCGAGGCGGAGGAGCAGGGGGATCAGTTGCTGATGGAGCGCTTGGCCAAGGGGATCGGGGAGAGCCAGCGGGTGGGCGCGGCGATCGTCCTCGCGATGGACGGCGCGGTGGATGCCAACGGGCAACTCGACCGCTCGCGGACGGAGTTTTACATCCCGAACGAGTTTGTCGCCACCGAGACAGCCAAGCACTCGAACCTGTATTTTGGGGCGAGCGTCAATCCCCACCGGCCCGACGCGATCGAGCGATTGCAGTGGGCGAAGGACAACGGGGCGCTGCTGGTCAAGTGGCTGCCGTCGATCCAGTTCATCAATCCTGCTGACCCGGCACACGAGCCGTTTTACAAAAAAATGGTGGTGCTGGATTTGCCGCTGCTGACGCACGCGGGGCAGGAGCGCTCGTTCACCCACGCGCGGGATGACCTGGCCGACCCGGTGCGGCTGAAGCTGCCGCTGTCGCTCGGGGTGAAGGTGATCGTCGCTCACGCGGCGTCCACTGGCGAAAACGAGGGGGAGGAAGACATCGACCGGCTCATCGGGATGCTCGGTGATTATCCGAATCTTTACACGGACATCTCAAGCATGACGCAGGTCAATAAATTGGGATACTTACGGCAGATCATCACCGAGAAACGGATCGAGGGACGGCTGCTTTACGGTTCGGATTTCCCGCTCATCAATACCGCAGTGGTGACGCCGTGGGCGTTCTCGTTGAACCTGACGCTCAAGCAGATGCAATCGATCGGCGCGATCGAGAACCCGTGGGATCGTGATGTGGCGCTGAAAGAGGTGCTGGGCGTGCCGGCGGATGTCATGGCCCGCTCGGCGAATTTTTTCGGGGTGCCGCTTGGCCAAGCGGCGGCGGATTAGCGGCCAAGCTGGCCCTCGAGGTACCGGACGGCCTGACGCACGTCGGTTTGCTGTTCCATTCGGTCGCGCACAAGGCGGCAGGCGTGCAGCACGGTGCCGTGGTCGCGTCCTCCGAAGGCCTCGCCGATGGAGTTGAGGGATTTGCGGGTCATCTCGCGGGCCAGATACATGGCGATTTGGCGCGGGAAGGCGATGTTCTCCGGCCGGCGCCGGCTGGTCATGTCGGCAAAGCGGATGTCGTAATGCTCGGCAACACGTTTCTGGATGTTCTCGATGGAAATGACCGTGCGCCCCTCCTCGTGCAACACGTCCTTGAGCAGACTCTCGACGGCGTTGGGAGTCACCGGCTTGCCGGTGAGGGATTGGTAGGAGGACACGCGAACCAGCGCGCCCTCAAGGCGGCGGATGTTGGTGCGGATGCGCTTGGCCAGGAAACTCACCACTTCATCGGGCAAATCAACACCGAGAGTGACAGCCTTGTTTCGCAGGATGGCAAGGCGCGTCTCAAAATCGGGCGGCTGCATGTCGGTGACCAAGCCCCACTCGAACCGGGAAACCAGACGTTGCTCGAGATTCTTGATTTCGTTGGCCGGCCGGTCGCAGGTCATCACGATCTGCTTGTGAGCCTCGTGCAGGGCGTTAAACGTGTGGAAGAATTCCTCCTGAATGCGTTCCTTGCCGGAGAGAAACTGGATGTCATCAATCAGGAGGACATCGGTGTTGCGGTAGGTGCGTCGGAACTTGGCCAGGTCGTTGTTCTGAATCGCCTCGATGTACTTGTTGGTAAATTTCTCCGACGAAAGGTAGGAGACGTTCAACTTCGGGTTTTCCGTCAGGACATTGTGGCCGATGGCGTGCAGCAAATGTGTTTTACCCAGCCCCACTCCGCCATAAAGAAACAGGGGATTGTACGAGCGCCCCGGCGCTTGGGCCACGGCCAGGGATGCGGCGTGCGCAAAGTTGTTGTTGTCGCCGACGACGAAGGAGGAAAAAGTGTTTTTCGGATTGAACAGCTTTGCCGAAGACGGGCGAGATTGGGCAGATGCCGCCGGCTTGGCTTTGGTGGCTGCGGGGGAGTCCTGAGTTTGGGTTGTAGCACCTTTCTTGGCGCTCTCGTTCACCTCAAACTGAACGTTCAGTTTCTTTCCAGTGATGTGGGCCAACACGTCCTGAAGCAGATCCAGATAATTGTCCTTGAGCCATACGGCGCAAAACTCGTTGGGAACAATCAAGAGGGCTGTTTCCTCATCAATGGAGCCGGGTTGGATTGGGTCAAACCAAAGATTGAAGAGATCCGGGTTGACCATGGTGCGCAAGGTTTCACTCGCTTGCGTCCATGTTTTTTCAAAAGTGTTCGTCATCGGGGGGGTGATAGCAGGGTTATTCAGTTTTTATTCACTCTCTACCATCGTGCCCTCGGAACAAAGCCAACCCGGTTGGCATTGATTGCTGAACGCGGGTTGAAAATCGTCTCGGAGAACGCTCCAGATTGACTTCGAAAAACACTATATTATAAATCATAAACTTATGGTTTCCAGTTGGTTGGGTTACACCAACTGGTGGGTTGCTTTTTTCGGTTGGGTTGCATTTTGTGGGGCGGTTGAACCACTCAATGCGCGGGGCAAAGTATTACCAATGCTGTATTTTATCCAGCGTAAGCTATTAACTTTTATCCACACTTTATTCACAGTTTTCTTCCCGCTTGTACCACTAACAGCTACTGCTTGCGATTTATTGGGTCATCGCGCTCAATCCTCGCTCTCAGTTGGTCACCTTGACCGGTAAAAAACAAAAACGGAGGCGAGTTGGCGCGGGAGCACCCTTAAACCGCATCGATTCCTGTTTCACCGGTTCGAATTCGGGTTACGCCCTCGACGGAACTGACGAAGACTTTGCCATCCCCAATCTTGTCCGTCTTGGCGCTTTTTACAATGGAATCTATCGCGTCCTGTACGCGATCGTCTTCCAGTACAATCTCTATCTTTATCTTGGGGAGAAAATCAACAGTGTACTCGCTTCCACGATAAATCTCGGTGTGGCCCTTTTGTCGGCCAAATCCTTTCACCTCCGTCACTGTCATTCCCTCAATGCCTACGGCGGCAAGCGCCTCCTTGACATCCTCAAGCTTGAAGGGTTTGATGATTGCGTCGATTTTTTTCATGGGTTGCTTCGCTTGCAGTTCGTGGTAGCAGGCAGGCCACCGTAGACATCGCTCGGTTTTCTGACAACCGCAATTTTTAAATTATTAATAAAAGTTTTCCCTGTTCCTGTCGAAACAGACTTGACACGGAAACAAAATCGGCCTCCTAAGGCATCATCAGCATCGCATGTTCAGTCGCCAAACAGCTTGTTAAATGTGCCCTTGGCTTCCTCCATCCGCTTGTTCGCGCCGATGCTTCCTGACCAGTCGCGTTGCGCGAAGTCGAAGTACTCACAGAAGTTCGACCGGTTTTTTTCCGTCACCGGCTCGGCGCGCCGCTCGCGGCATTGGTACGCCACACCGCGGTCGTGGAAAACGCAATTGAGGCAGGCGCGCAAATCCTCGTTGCAGCCGGGGCAGACATCACTTCGGCCGGGCTGGCCGTCGATTGTCCATTCCGTACCGCAGCTGTGGCAATGCCGGTTCATCGTCGTTACCCGCCGATCGCCTGGCCAAGCGCCGGGTTCGGCCTCGCGCTGGCTTCGCTCGCTTGGCCAAGTGCTTTGCGGATTTGTTCAGCCGTGTTGGCACCGGTGAGGCCGTGCTTTTGACGGAGGTAACCCACCGACGAGGCGTGCTCGATGAACTGGTCTGGCCAGCCGATGCGCACCACCGGCGTGGTTATGCCGCAGTCGCCCAAATGATCGCGCACGATGCTGCCGTAGCCGCCCTTGATCACGTGATCCTCGATGGTGACGATCACGTCCGCCGCCTGTGCGAAAAACTCGGTGGTGCCGCCGTCGATCGGCTTTGTAAAACGCGGATTGATGATCGCGGCGTCGATGTTTTCCGCGCCGAGTTCCTCGATGGCCTTGTCGGCGATGCCACGCATCGGGCCAAGCGGGAAGAACGCCACTTTCGGTTTGCCGCTGTTGGCGAAATTTTGCCGCACCTCGGCCTTGCCGATCTCGATCAGCGCCGGTTGTTCCTTCACCGCGACGCCCTCGCCGCTGCCACGCGGGTAGCGGATGAAGGCCGGTTGGTTTTGATGCGTGGCGGTGAACATCATGTCCGCCAACTCGTCCTCGTCGCCGGGCGCCATCGCGATGATGCCGGGTACGCAGCTCAGGTACGCGATGTCGAACAACCCGTGATGCGTCGGCCCGTCGTTGGCTGAGAGTCCGGCGCGGTCCATGCAGAACGTCACCGGCAGGTTTTGCAGCGCGACGTCGTGGATGATCATGTCGTAAGCGCGCTGCAGGAAGGTCGAGTAAATGGCGCACACCGGTCGGTATCCCATCGTGGCCATGCCGGCGGCAAACAGCACGGCATGCTCCTCGGCGATGCCGACGTCGAAGTAGCGATCCGGCATGGCTTTCTCCAGCGCCGAGAGGCCGGTGCCGCTGGGCATCGCGGCGGTGATGCCGACGACCGAGGTGTCTTTTTGGCAAAGTTTTACCATGGTCTGCCCAAACACATCCTGATATTTTGGCGGTGTGTCGGGCTTGGAGGGGAGGCTTTCACCGGTGGCCGGATTGTATCCACCGGTGCCGTGAAATTTCTCCGGATGATCGAGGGCAGCGTTGAAGCCCTTGCCTTTCTTGGTGATCACGTGGATGACGATCGGCTGGTCGCACGTCTTGGCGAACTCGAGCGTTTCAATCAGCAGTGGCAGGTCGTGCCCGTCGATCGGGCCAAGGTAGCGCATACCAAATTCCTCGAACACAAGGCTGCTGCCGAAGCCGCCGCGGCCATCGCTGTCCAGCGTCTCCTCATTGTGCTGCAGCGCCGCCTGCGTGACGGTGCCTTTAAGCGCTTCCTGTCCCTTGAGGCCCAGACGCAGCGCCAGTTTTCCCGAGGGCACCTTGGCGATGAACTTTTGCAGGTCGCGGGTGATCTTGTTGTAGCCCGGATTGGTGATCAGCTTGTTGAGATAGGTCGAGATGGCGCCGACGTTTTTGGCGATCGACCACTCGTTATCGTTGAGGATGCCGATGAATTTTTTTGTCGTGTGCGCGATGTTGTTCAGTGCCTCGAACGAGATGCCGTTGGTCAGTGCCGCGTCGCCAAAGACGCAGACGATATTCTCGCCGCTGCCGCGCTGGTCGCGTGCTGCGGCCATGCCGAGTGCGGCTGACAAAGCCGTGCCGGCGTGGCCGGCGCCGTAGCTGTCGTGCTCGCTCTCGGTGCGCAGCGCGAAGCCGTTTAGCCCGTCGGTGGTGCGGATGGTGCGGAAGCGCTCCTTCCGGCCGGTGAGCAGCTTGTGCACGTACGACTGGTGGCTGACGTCCCAGACGAACTTGTCCTTCGGCGTCTCGAACACGCGATGCATTGCCAGCGTCAGTTCCACCACGCCGAGGTTCGGGCCGAGGTGGCCGCCGTTCTTCGACAGACCGTTGATTAACTCCTCGCGCAATTCCTTCGCAAGTTTTTCCAGTTGCTTCACCGTCAACTTTTTGACGTGGGCCGGGTGGTCCACCATGTCGAGGTAGCGGTTGGGGGTATCGATTTTTGCCATGTTAAAATTCGACTGAATCATCATCGACGAGTTCGTCCTCGCCGTCGGCGTTGGGTTGCAGTTTCTGTATTTTCAGCTCGGCTGCCTCGAGCTTGGCTTGGCAGCCTTTGGCCAGGCGCGTGCCTTCCTCGTAGCGCTCGAGCAGTTTCTCGAGCGGTAGATCGTCGCCCTCCATCTCCTCGACGATGCCTTCGAGCTTTTTCAGCCCCTCCTCAAAGGGCACTTCATCCGTTGGGTTGTCTTTTTTTTTCGCAGCCACGCGACCAGCAAGCTAAAGCAGCTTGGCCAACCGGACAAGCGGTTAGGAGAGGACGGGGCGGACTACTTGGCCGTGCACGTCGGTCAGGCGGTGGTGGCGGCCCTGGAATTTGAAGGTCAACTGCTCGTGGTCGATGCCAAGCAGATGCAGGATCGTGGCCTGAAAATCGTGCACATGCACCGGGTCGCGGGCGACATTGTAAGCGAAGTCGTCCGTCTCGCCGTGGATGAAGCCCGGCTTCACCCCAGCCCCGGCCATCCAGACCGTGAAGGCCCGTCCGTGATGGTCGCGACCATACTTGGGAGAGTCTACCTTGCCCTGGACATACGGCGTACGGCCGAATTCCCCGGCCCAAATCACCAGCGTGTCCTCCAGCAAACCGCGCATCCGCAAATCCTGGATCAGCGCCCCGGAGGCCATGTCGGTGTCGTCGCACTGCATCCGCAGTTGCTGCGATAAACTCCCGTGCGTGTCCCAGCCGACGTGGAACAACTGGATGAAGCGCACGCCGCGCTCGGCCAGCCGCCGCGCAAGGATGCAGTTCGCCGCGTACGTGCCGGGCGTGCGCGAGTGTTTGCCGTACAGGTCAAAAACGTGATCCGGCTCGTCACTGAGATCTGTCAGCTCCGGCACGCTCATCTGCATGCGGTACGCCATCTCGTACTGGGAAATGCGCGTGGTGATCTCCGGGTCGCCGACTTCGCGGAACTTCATTTCGTTGAGCTTGGCCAGGTCGTCAAGCAGGCCGCGCCGCACCTCGCGACTGACGCCCTTCGGGTTGGACAGGTACAGCACCGGCTCGCCGGTTGTTCGAAACTTGACCCCCTGCAACCGTGACGGCAAAAAACCGGAACCGTAGTAGTAGTCGAACAACAACTGCCCGCAGGTGCCGTGCTGGTCGCGCGACATCATCACCACGTAGCCGGGTAACTCCTGCGACACGCTGCCGAGGCCGTAGTTGAGCCACGCGCCCATGCTCGGCCGGCCGGGAATCTGGCTACCGGTCATGAACAGCGTCATGCCGGGCGAGTGGTTGATCGCCTCGGTGTGCATCGACTTGATGAAACAAATCTCGTCGGCGGCCGCGCCAATGCCGGGCAGCAGTTCGCTGAGCCAGGCGCCGCTCTGCCCGTGCCGGCTGAATTTGAACTCCGTCGGCTGGATCGCCAGCTTTTGCTTGGCGGTCATCGTCGTCAGCCGTTGGCCCATCCGCACGGACGGCGGCAGCTCCTTGCCGCGCCACGCCTGCAGGCCCGGCTTGTAGTCGAACAGATCGGTGTGCGAGGGCGCGCCGGATTGGGTCAGATAAATCACCCGCTTGGCCTTGGCCACAATCTGGGGGAACCCCGCCAGCCCGCGGCCCGCCGCTTGGCCAAGCCCGGGCCCAAGCAGCGAAGCCAAAGCCGCCGCGCCGATGCCGGTGCCCCCGCGCCCCAAAAACTCGCGCCGCGTTAAAGCCAACTGGTTGTCCGCCAACAAATCCATCCGTTAACGAGCCCGAAACTACACCGAGTGCTTGGCCAAGGGCAAGCGGCGGGACTATCGACTGAGTCGATGGGGCCATTGATTTTATCAATTGGCGGAAATTGGCGGCGGCGGGTAGGCTTTGGCCCGGCAACCGATAAAATGGACAACACAAACCCTACCAACAGCCGGCCAGAGGGATTTCTCCGAGGATTCTGGAGCCTCTTCATTACCCAGTTTCAGGGTGCCTTCAGCGACAACCTGTACAAGTTTCTCGCGATTTTTTTCGTGATGAGATCGTTCGAGGAGAACACGGAAAAAATCGATTCGCTGATTCCGGTTATCGGCGCGATGTTCTCGGTGCCGTTCATTATTTTTTCGCTGGCAGGCGGTTATTTGTCGGATCGTTACTCAAAAAAAATGGTGGCTGTCGGTACGAAGGTGGCGGAGGTGCTGATCATGATTTTGGCCACGTTCGCGCTGATGGAGGGCAACGTGGTCTTCATCGTCGGGGTGATTTTTTTGATGAGCACGCAGAGCGCCTTTTTCGGTCCAGCCAAGTACGGGAGTCTGCCGGAGCTGCTGCCAGCGGAGAAGCTGGCCTGGGGCAACGGGATGATTGGGATGGGAACCAACATGGCGATCATCCTCGGCATGGTCGCTGCGGGGTTTATCTCGAGCCGGTTCAACGCCACCCCGGCGGCGGCCGGGTTGGTGCTGGTGGGGTTGGCGGTTGCCGGCCTGTTGTGCAGCCTGTTCATCCCGCGGATTCCCAGTTCAAATGTCACGAAGCGTTTTCGCATCAATTTCGCCGGCGAGTTGTTCCGGCAGGTAAAACGCATTTATCCGGATCGGCCGTTGTTTTTTGCCGTTATGGGGGAAATGTTTTTTTTCTTCATCGCAGCGATGATCCAGCTGCATCTCGTGATCTACGGGAAGGAAGTGCTGGCATTGGACGACTTTTGGAGCAGTTGTCTGCAGGCGACGATCGCGGTGGGGATTGGCACGGGTTGCCTGGTCGCCGGGTTCGTGTCTGGCAATAAAACCGAGTACGGGCTGATCCCGCTTGGGGCACTAGGGATGGTGGTTTTCAGTTGTCTCATGTCAGTGGAAAACCCCGGCATTGCCTGGGCTTTTTTCAACATTGGTGCGCTTGGGTTTGCCGGCGGTTTTTTCCTGGTGCCGATCTACGCGCTGATCCAGCAGCGCCCGGACAAAAAGGACAAGGGCACGGTGGTGGGGGCTTCCGCCACGCTGACTTTCGTGGGCGTCCTCTTATCTGCCGGTGCCTATTATCTGCTGACTTCGGACAACGTCCTGGGATTGTCCGCGCAGCAGACTTTTCTTGCGATCGGGGTGCTGATGTTACTTGGGACGTCTTACATCGTTTATTTGCTGCCGGACTCGCTTGTTCGCTTGGTTGGTTTTTTTGTCACTCGGACAATTTACAGGCTGAACATTGTCGGGCGGGATAACATCCCGGAGCGGGGCGGGGCGTTGTTTGTCTGCAATCATTTGTCCTTTATTGATGTGTTGTTGCTGCAGGCGTCGACGGATCGGCCGATTCGGTTCATTATGTATGCGGGGTATATGAAACAGAAAGTGATGGGAACCTTTGCCCGGATCATGAAGTGCATCCCTATCTCCTCCGAGGCGCGGCCGCGTGACTTGATCAAGTCGCTCAAGGTCGCCAGCCAGGCAATCCGCGACGGAGAGGTCGTCTGCATTTTTGCCGAGGGGCAGATCACGCGCACGGGGCAGATGCTGCCGTTCCGGCGCGGCTACGAAAAAATCATGAAGGACGTCGATGCGCCGATCATTCCGATCCATCTCGACGGCGTGTGGGGCAGTATTTTCAGTTACTCGCGCAGCCGGTTTTTCTTCAAGCTACCTCGGCGCATCCCGTACCGCGTGACGGTGAGCTACGGCGCGGCACTGCCGCACGACGCCCCGCCGGTGAAGGTGCGCGAGGCGGTGCAGGAATTGGGCGCGGATGCCTGGGCGCATCGCAAGCGCACCATGAAGCCGCTGCACCGGAGCCTAGTGCGGGCGTTCCGGAAACATCCGTTCCGCTTTTTCGCGGCGGACGCCAAGCGCGGCAAGGTGAGTTGCGGCGGCGCGCTGGTCGGCACGGTTGCGCTTGGCCAAGCGCTGCGCCGGCGGTGGGCGGGGCAGGAGATGGTGGGCATCCTCATGCCGCCGACGGTGGCCGGTGCGCTGGCCAACTACGCCGCGTCGCTGATGGGCAAAGTGCCGGTGAACCTCAATTACACATTGTCGTCGGAGGCGCTGGGTTCGTGCGTCGAGCAGTGCAATATCCGCACGGTGGTCACGTCGAAAGCGTTCCTCGAGCAGATCAAGCTCGACGTGCCGGTGGAGACGATTTTGCTGGAGGACGTCGCCAAATCGATCGGCGTCGGCAGCAAACTCGCCGCCGTCCTGGCCTCAGCGCTGTTGCCGGTTGGCCTGTTGGAGAAGTTTCTCGGCAGCAAACGCAGGGCGTCGATGGACGACTTGGCCACGGTCATTTTCTCGAGCGGCAGCACCGGCGCGCCCAAGGGCGTGATGCTCTCGCACTACAACGTCGTCTCGAATATCCAGCAGATTGGCCAAGCGTTTGCACTGGATCGACACGACCGCATCCTCGGCATCCTGCCGTTTTTCCACTCGTTCGGCTTCACCGGTACGCTGTGGCTCCCGCCGCTGCTCGGCTTGGGCGCGGTGTATCACCCGAACCCGGTCGATGGCCGGGGCATCGGCGAGTTGGTGTGCGAGCATCGGGCGACGTTCCTGCTGGCCACGCCGACGTTCCTGCAGATTTACATCCGCGCCTGCACGCCGGAACAGTTCGGCAGCGTGCAGTTTGTATTGGCCGGCGCGGAGAAGTTGCCGGAGCGCTTGGCCGTGGCGTTCGAGGATCGCTTCGGGCTGCGGCCGATGGAGGGTTACGGCACGACCGAGACCTCGCCGGTGGTGACGATCAACACGCGGGACTTCCGCTCGGCCGGCTTCCGGCAGGTCGGCGCCAAACGCGGCAGCATCGGGCATCCGCTGCCGGGCATGGTGGCGCGCATCGTCGATCCCGACACCGGGGTGCCGGTCGCGCTTGGCCAAGCGGGACTGCTGCTCGTCAAGGGGCCGAACGTGATGCAGGGCTACCTTGGCCAAGCGGAGAAAACCGCCGAGGTGCTGCGCGACGGCTGGTACACGACCGGCGACATCGCGGCAATGGACCAGGACGGCTTCCTCGCCATCACGGATCGACTGAGCCGCTTCAGCAAGATCGGCGGCGAGATGGTGCCGCATATCAAGGTGGAGGAGCAACTGCACGAGCTCGGCTCGTTGACCGACCAGACGTTTGCTTTGACCGGCGTGCCGGACGAGCGGAAAGGCGAGCGCTTGGTCGTGTTGTATCAGAATCTCGACGAGTCGGCGGTGCAGTCAATTGTCGAGAAACTGAACGGCTGCGATTTGCCAAATATTTGGAAACCGCGCGGCGATCAGTTTTTCAAAGTCGAGGCGCTGCCGTACCTTGGCACCGGCAAGCTGGACTTGAAGCACGTTAAAACTCTGGCCACCGAATTGTCGCCGTGATGCCGCCGCGCTTGGCCAAGCGGAAAAAAAGGTGAGAAATAGGGCTTGCCCCCTGTCGCCGTTCGGCGTATGGACAGTCCCGGCGGGCTTCTTCCGCCGGAACCAATCAATAAATCGCCGCTTTAGGCAGTTGGTTTAGTTCTCAATTCTGAACAGTTCAATTCACGATTTTCCGTGATTTTCAAGGTGTGAGTAGTTTCAAAGA
>JABGZB010000319.1 GCA_018674955.1 Verrucomicrobiota bacterium
CATGTTGTTCCAGCTAGTTTCCGCCGAGGTGGTAAACATGAACACGTGGCCACGGCCGAGCGAATGCTCCAAAAGGATCGGTGCGCCACTTCCAGCCAGGCTCAGGATCGGGAAGCTGGAGGGAAACGGTTCGACTTCTAGCCGCGTCAGGAAATGCGTTTCACTGAAAAGATCCTCCGGGAGGGACCGCAGGGGAAGACAGACGCCGTGGCGCGACATGGCGGGATCCAGCGGTCTCCCCGCGCCGAACGTGGTGCCAGTGTCCACCGGTTGGCCTAGCTTGGCAGGGAGCAGCGGGTTGACCCCGCTTGCCGAGCGCTCGTTCCAGGCGGCGGCTTTCACATTTTTCCCGGCAAACCAGACGAGGCCGTTCCCCTGCCTAACATGACGCGATAATTGGTTGACCTGCTCCGGGGTGATCTCCGGGACGCCGGCGAGGATGATCACATCAACATCGTCCAGTTGTTGGGAAGGCAGCGAAATCCACGGTACCGAGCGGACTACGTAGTCCTCGTCCTGCGCCCCGTCGCCCCGTGCTAGGAGAGCGGCGACCAGGAGGCGGCCCGCATCACCGTCAGAGCCGTCAACACAGAGCACGGAGACGCGATCCCGGACGACCGCTACCACCCGCCGCACGTTGTCGGTCGGGAGGAGATCTCCGGAGATCTCTGCGGTGATACGCGTGGGGCCTGCGTTGTGAAAAGGGACAAAGAGAGACACAGTTTCCGATCTTCCCGCGATGATAAGGGGGATCGTCTTGCTGTCGATCTGCACGCCCTCGACCCGGCACTGGACCTCAACGTTGGAAACCGGCCCGGTGCCGCAGTTACGCACTGTGGCCTGATAGCGAGCGGTGGTGCCCTTGCGCAGCACTCCGGAGACGAGGTCAAGGTCGGTGACAGCGAGGTTTTCGGGTGGACCCGGCACCGGAACGAGGAAGACCTCCGCGCCATTTTGAAGGTCGGCAAGCGCCGCTTGGAAGCGTGCCGAGGCCCGCTTCCAGTCCCGCGCCTGCACATCGGTGATGAAGTAGGCCTCCTTCTGCGGTGCCTCCATATCCCCCAGTAACTCCTTGATCCGTTTGGGAACACTATCGAGATCCAGTCCAACCGGGGCCGGCTTCGCGTTCTGTAAGAGGGCGCTGAACCGCTCCCGGTCAAAGGCCATATTGTGGGCAATGACTTCGTCTTCGCCACCCAGTAGGATGAGGGAAACCGGGTCGCCAGGTCGAATATGCTCGCCGATGACCTCCACTTGATCCAGGGCGCGGCGGAAGCGGGTAGCCCCCTCTCCGCCGTGCTCCATACTGAACGAGGCATCAACGGCGATAACGACCCCGGCCCTAGCTTCGCCGGGGAACCAACTGGCCGTCCCACCTTGCGAGGCCGGTCGGGCGAGGGCCAGCACCAGAAGGAGAAGAGCCAGGCAGCGCAGAAGCAAAAGAAGGATGTCACGCAAACGCAACTGCCGCGAGCGGACGCGTACGTTACGGTTGAGAAACTGCATCGCCGCCCAATCGGTGCGCTTGACCTTCTGGCGGTTGAGCAGATGCGCGAGGATCGGCAGGCTCACCCCGATCGCAGCGAACAGCAGCAGTGGATTTAAGAAGCTCATGTGCGGGCTGCGGCGGATCCGCCGTTCAGCATCGACTCGCGCTGGTGGAAGAATTCGCTCAGCACCGTATCGAGCGGCCGAGAGGTATCGACGGTGGTGTAATCGATTTGGGCGGCCACGCATCCGGCGCGCAGCGACTCCATGTATTCACCGAAGCTGGCAACGTAGTCGTCACGGATCTGCTGCGGCTGCGTCGTAAGCGGCTCTTCTCCCTCGAGTCCCTCGAAACGCCAGGTGCCATCGAATGGGAACTCGAGTTCGTAGGGATCGAGCGTGTGAAGTACCACCACGTTGTGCCCGTCAAACCGGAGGTGGTCGAGACCGGCGAGGATGTCATCCACGTCGGAGAATAGATCCGAGATCAGCAGCACCATGGAGCGGCGCTTCATCATCAGCGCGATGTCATGCAACTGCTTGGCGATATTGGTCCTCGGCGTCGGCTTTATGTCGCGCAGTAGCTTGTCGATCTCGAGGATGATCCCCATCGCCGAACGCGGCGGCAGGTAGGCGCGCACCTCGGAGTCGAACACCGAAAGCCCCACAGAATCGCGCTGCTTAAGCACGACATAGGCGAGCGAGGCGGCGAGAAACTTGGCGTACTCCAGCTTGCTGACTTTCCTCGAGCCGTAGTTCATCGACGCGCTGGCATCGATCAACAGGTGGCAGTCGAAATTGGTCTCCGCCTCGTAGAGCTTGGTGTAGTAGCGGTCGGTGCGGCCGAACACCCGCCAGTCGATAGTGCGCAAGGCGTCGCCCGGCGAATACTGCCGGTGGTGCGCAAACTCCGTGCTGAAACCACGCAGCGGACTGCGATGGCTGCCCACCCGCAAGCCTTCCACCACCTCGCGCGCGACGAGTTCGAGATCGCCCAATTGCTGAAGAACCTCCGGATCGAGGTATTTGGTTTTCGGCAAGTTTTCGGACATCGTCACGCCTCAGGCGGCCTTTAGGGCGTCGCCTGCAGGAGTTTGTTCTGTGAACTCATCTTTGTGCCTGGCGAGATAGATGATGACGATAATCCCGAGAATCGTCCCTAATGGAAAGCTCATCAGCCAGAGGATGGATAGCACCCAGAGCATTGTGCGAAACCAGGGCGCTCGGTACCGAATTCTGAAAAGAGCGACAAAAATCAGGATGATGCCGATCAACCCGAAGACGGATCCGGCTGCTGCAGGGCCGAGGACCTTGCTGATTTCCTGTGCCAGTCCGGAGGCCTGAGCTGTGCCGGAGTCCGCGAGGCCGCTGAAGTATCTGACCATGGCGATGATCGTGCAGACAAATCCGAGCACGGAACCGAGTTGCAGCACAAGGCCCCAGATTGCAAGTTGTTTCCCCTTTTGATTCATCTCATTTCTCTTTTACAGAACTATTTGGTCAAACGGCCTTTTCCTGATAGAGGCTCTGCGTTTGCAGGGATCTCTTCATGTAGCTTCTCGATCAAGGAATCCGAAGTTATTCCCTCCGAGCGGGCGGCAAAGCTCGGAATTATCCGATGCCTGAGAATAGGCAGGCACACCTCTTTTACGTCGTTAGTGGAAACGTGACAGCGCCCACGCAAAGCAGCCCTCGCCTTGCCCGCAAGAATGAGATTGAGCGAGGCACGCGGACCAGCCCCCCAAGACATTAACTTTTTAACGAATTCGGGGGTATCGGGCTCGTCGGGACGCGTTGCCCGAACCAAAGCGGCGGCATATTCGAAAACGTGATCTGCCACCGGAATCCGCCTGACCAGACGCTGAAATTCGATAATGGTTTTGGCATCCACGACTTCTTTCAACTCAGGTTCCTCGTCATTGGTTACGCTGCGCATGATGTCCAGTTCCTCACTCTTGCTGGGATACTTGACCATGATATTGAAAAGGAATCGATCGAGTTGGGCTTCCGGTAACGGATAGGTTCCTTCCTGCTCGATTGGGTTCTGGGTAGCCAGAACGAAGAACGGTTCATCCAGTTTAAAATCCTCGCCACCCGATGAAATTGTCTTTTCCTGCATCGCCTCCAAAAGAGCCGCCTGCGTCTTGGGGGGCGTACGATTGATTTCATCGGCGAGCAAAAGGTTCGTGAAAACCGGGCCCTTCTGAAACTTGAACCTGCGTTCGTGGGTTTCCGGATCCTCCTGAAGCAACTCGGTTCCCGTAATGTCAGAGGGCATCAGGTCGGGGGTAAACTGAATACGATTGAACCCCAAGGACATCGTCTCAGCCAAAGAACTGACCAGCAGCGTTTTCGCCAGACCGGGCACACCCACCAGCAGGCAGTGGCCACGCGCGAAGATGGAAATCATCAGCTCGTCGATCACGTCGTCCATGCCCACGATCGTCTTGCGTAGCTCAGATACGATCGCATCCCTTGCTTTGCCGAGCTTCTCCACGGCCTCCACGTCATCAGTCTTTTTAGTCATCAATTCTTCTCCTTAATTAAGTTAAATGAGCACGACACCGTGTTAGCGGAGAAATAGAAGTACCCTTCAGGATTGCAACAATTCCCTGTCGCTTATTTGCGTATTTCTTATGTCTTTTTGCGGCAATATCGATTCGTTGGGTTATCTGTTTCATTGAGGGCAACTTTTGTTCCTCATCCACCCGAACGCTTCTTTCTCACATCCGCCTGATGCAAAGGAGTCCATCCACGCCTATCGATTGTATTCACACCAGCAACCAAGCGAGGTTACTCTTCCTTGAAATCGTTGTGGAACTCGCGGCCTTCTCGGGTCTCGGCGACGTAGCCGGTGCGGATGACGAAGTCGCCGAAGCGCTCGCCGTCGGTGCGCTCGTTGGCGTATCGCTCGAGGATCGGCCGCAGGATGCCGACGATCTCCTCCTGCTTGGCTGACACTTTGTACAACTTGTTCAGGCGATCGCCGACGAAGCCGCCGCCGAGGTAGATGTTGTACTTGCCGGGCGAACGGCCGACGAACGCGATCTCGGCGATGTACGGCCGGGCGCAGCCGTTCGGGCAGCCGGTCATGCGGATCGTGATCGCGTCGTCCTTCAGGCCAAGCTCGCCGAGCACGGCGTCCAGCTCGGACAACAAGTCCGGCAGATAGCGCTGGGCCTCGGCCAAGGCCAAGCCGCAAGTCGGCAGCGCGACACAAGCCATCGAGTTGAGCCGCAGGCCGGTTTGGTCGTAGCAGTGGGTCAGTTTGTACTGATCGAGCAGCGACTCAATCCCGGCGCGCTTGGCCGGCGACACGTTGGCGATGATCAGGTTTTGGTTCGCGGTCAGGCGGAAGTCGCCGTCGTGGACCTTCGCAATCTCGCGCAGGCCGGTCCGCATCGGGGATTCGTCGGTGTCGGCGAGGCGGCCGTTTTCGATGAACAACGTCAGGTGGCTGTTGCCGTTCTCGTCGTCGATCCAGCCGTAGCGGTCGCCGTTGTGGTCGAACGTAAACGGCCGCGCCTGGCCAAGCGCGTAGCCGAGCCGGTTTTCGACTTCGCCGCGAAACCAGTCCAAGCCGCGATCCTCGATCGTGTACTTGAGTCGCGCGTGTCTGCGGTCAACGCGGTCGCCGAAGTCGCGCTGCGTGGTGACGATTTTCTCGGCGACATCGGTCACTTGCCCCGGCGTGCAAAAGCCGAGCACATCCGCCAGGCGCGGAAAGGTTGTCTCTTTGCCGTGACTCATCCCCATGCCGCCGCCGGCGGTGACTGTGTAGCCGACGATTTGGTCGTCCTTGATGATTGCGATGAAGCCGAGGTCGTGCGCGAACACATCGACGTCGTTGCTCGGCGGGACGGCGATGACAATCTTGAATTTGCGCGGCAAGTAAGTCTTGCCGTAGATCGGCTCGGCTTCCGGCTCGGGGCTTGGCGTCACGTTTTCCTTCTCGCCGTTTTCGTCGGTCAGCCAAATCTCGTGGTACGCCCGAGTCGCCGGCGTGAGGTGGGCGCTGATCGCCTTGGCCATCTCCAGCGCCTCGGCGTGCAACTTGGATTGGTACGGGTTCGGGTTGCACATCACGTTGCGGTTCACATCGCCGCACGCCGCGATCGTGTCCATCAACGAGTCGTTGATTTTCCGGATGGTCGTCTTGAGATTTTTTTTGATGATGCCGTGCAATTGGAACGCCTGGCGAGTGGTGAGTTTGAGCGTGCCGTTGGCGTAGTCGGTGCAGAAGCGATCCATGTCCAGCCACTGTTGCGGCGTACAAACCCCGCCAGGCACGCGCACGCGCGTCATGAACGCAAAGGCCCGTTCCTGTTTGGCCTTGCGCCGCTCCCCCCGCAGATCGCGATCGTCCTGCTGATAGATGCCGTGGAACTTAGTCAGCTGTGTGTCGTCCGCGGCCAACGCGCCGGTGGAGTCGTCCCGCAACCCGTCGGCGATGGTGCCCCGGAGGAGATTGCTGGCGGCCTTGATGGTTTCGTTCTTGGCCAGCTTTGGCTCGGCGGCGGGTTTGTTTGGGTCGGTCATTTAAGTGTCACATCGCGGATTGGCGAACGGCCAAGCTAGCACGAAAGTAGCTTCGAACTCAATCTGCGCTTGGCCAAGCGGGGTGTTAATTTGGCAAAAAACGGCTTGAACCATCGGAAAATCGGACATATCATCATATCTTGATTTGTTGATATCAAACCGGTCGCTTGCGGCTTAAATCACATTTTATGGGCAAAAACTACATTTTCTCGTCCGAGTCGGTTGGCGAAGGCCATCCCGACAAAGTCTCCGACACGATCTCCGACGCCGTGCTCGACGCCTGCCTCGAGCAGGATCGCCACAGCCGCGTCGCCTGCGAGACATTCGTCAAGAGCAACGTCGTCTGCGTCGGCGGCGAGATCACGACCAAGGCCAAGTTCGATGTAGAGCAGGTCGTGCGCGATGCCATCCGTGGGATCGGCTACGTGAATGATGATGATGTGTTTCACGCCGACAGCGTGTTCATCAACAACTATCTGACCGCGCAAAGCCCGGACATTTCGCAGGGCGTCGATGCCAAGGCCGCGTCCGGCAAAGCCACCGCCGAGCAGGGCGCCGGTGACCAAGGGTTGATGTTCGGCTTCGCCTGCGACGAGACGCCGGAACTGATGCCGGCGCCGATCATGTACGCGCACAAACTGGGCCGGCAACTGACCAAGCTGCGCAAGGAGGGCAAGGCCAAGTGGCTCCGCCCCGACGCCAAGAGTCAGGTCTCCGTGCAGTACATCAACGATAAGCCGGTGAAGATCACCAACGTCGTGATCTCCACCCAGCACGCCGCCGCCGCCTCGAACAAGACGATCCGCGACTTCATCACAAAGCAGGTCATCCAAAAAGTGTTGCCGAAAAAAATGCTGTCCCGCGATACGCAGATTCTAATAAACCCAACCGGCCGCTTTGTCGTTGGCGGACCGGCGGGCGACAGTGGCCTGACCGGGCGCAAGATCATCGTCGACACCTACGGCGGCATGGGCCGACACGGCGGCGGCGCATTCAGTGGCAAGGACCCGAGCAAGGTGGACCGCAGCGCCGCGTACATGGGACGTTACGTCGCTAAAAACATCGTCGCCGCCGGCTTGGCCGAGCGCTGCGAAATCCAGTTCGCCTACGCCATCGGCTATCCAGACCCGGTCTCCGTCTGCGTCGACACCTTCGGCACCGGCATCGTGGACGACGGAAAAATCGCGGCAGCCGTCGAAAAAGTTTTTAGCTTCAAGCCAGCCAACATCGTCCGGCAACTCAAGCTGCTGCGCCCGATTTATTCGATGACAACCAACTACGGTCACTTCGGTAAAGTTGACGACTTGGACACAATCACTTGGGAGAAAACAGACAAGGTGGCGGCGCTAAAACGGGCTATCAAATAAGATTTTTTAATATGACTACCACACTTACGGAACCAACCACGGACTACACTGTCCGGAACATTGAATTAGCCGATTTCGGCCGCAAGGAAATTGGCATCGCCGAAAAGGAAATGCCCGGCTTGATGGCCACGCGCAAAAAGTACGGCCCAGAAAAACCGCTCGACGGCGTAAAGATCATGGGCTCACTGCACATGACCATCCAGACTGCCGTTCTCATCGAGACACTCGTTGACTTGGGTGCCGATGTGCGTTGGTGCTCGTGCAACATTTTCTCTACGCAGGATCACGCGGCGGCTGCGATAGCCGCCTCGGGTGTGCCGGTATTTGCGTGGAAAGGCGAAACACTAGAGGAGTACTGGGACTGCACGTTCAAGGCGCTTACCTGGCCCGACGGCTCCGGCCCGGATCAAATCGTAGACGACGGCGGCGATGCGACGCTGCTCATTCACAAGGGCGTTGAACTGGAGAATGGCAGCGACTGGGTGAACAGCGAATCAAGTAGTGAGGAAGAGGAGGTGATCAAGAACCTTCTCAAGCGTATCCATTCCGAAAAGCCGATTCATTGGGCCAATGTGGCCGAGTCCATGGTTGGCGTTTCCGAGGAGACCACCACCGGCGTGCACCGGCTTGTGCAGATGGAAGAGCGCGGCGAGTTGCTTTTTCAGGCAATTAACGTGAACGACTCGGTGACCAAGGCGAAGTTCGACAACGTCTACGGCTGCCGCCACTCGCTCGTCGATGGGATCAAGCGAGCGCTTGACGTGCTTGTCTCCGGCAAGGTCGCGATGATCTGCGGCTACGGCGACGTCGGCAAAGGCTCCGCAGAGTCGCTCGCCAACGAGCGCGCCCGCGTGATGGTTTCAGAGGTCGATCCGATCTGTGCGCTGCAAGCCTGCATGTCCGGCTACAAGGTCACGACGGTTGAGAACGCGCTGCCCGAGGCGGATATTTTTGTCACCACCACCGGTAACAAGGATATCATCACCGCCGACCAGATGAGCCGGATGAAGGACCAGGCGATCGTCTGCAATATCGGCCACTTCGACAACGAAATCCAGGTCGCCCAACTCGAGGCGATGGACGGCGTCACCCGTGAAGTCATCAAGGACGACTCCATCCCCGGCGGGCCTGTGACCCGCTTCACCTTCCCGGACGGCCGCGCGATTTATCTGCTCGCCGAAGGGCGACTGATCAACTTGGGCTGTGCCACCGGCCATCCGAGTTTTGTGATGTCCAACAGTTTCACGAACCAAACGATCGCGCAGATCGACATCCGGAAAAATCAGGATAGGAAAGTAGGAGTGTATCGTTTGGATAAAAAACTAGACGAGGAAGTGGCGCGACTCCACCTGGACAAACTCGGCGCCAAGCTCACCACCCTGTCGCAGGAACAGGCCGACTACATCGGCGTGCCGGTGGACGGTCCGTACAAGCCGGAACATTACCGCTACTAAACCAGGCTCAACGCCGGTTAAACTCAGAGGGTGCGGAGTTTTTTAGGGGAGGAGAATCCGTAAACTTCCAGCTTGGCCAAGCGCTTGGCTTGTTGCTTTTCCCGAAACATATTGACGTTCATGCGCGGTTCGTTTCGAGAATGTGTTGGGCGGCTTCGCGGACGGATTGGGCCAGCTCGGCCGGCTTGATGACTCGGGCGTTGCCGCACCAGGTCATCACCCAGCGCTGCACCTCGCTCAGACTGTCTAGGCGCATCGTCAACTCCACGCCGCCGTCCTTCAGGTTTCGCTGCCTCTGCGTCGGGTGCCAGCGTTTCTCGCGGATGTAATCGGCGACGAGTTCGTTGAAGCGAATCACGATCTCCTGTTCCTTGTCACCGGTGACGATGGCGAAGCTGCCGCGCAGCCGTTTCTCGAGCGAAAACTTTTTCGGCGGCTTGAACGTCTTGCCGGTCGGCTTCATGTCGCTGATGCGCGCCGGGGTGAAGGTGCGGATGTCGTTGCGCAAATGGCAGTGCGCGAACAGGAACCACTCGCTGTTGACGTTGGCCAAGTGGTACGGGTCGACGACGCGCGATACGGCCTTGCGCGCGCCCGGCTTGCGGTAGTTGAATTGGAGTTGCCGGTGGCCGGCGGCGGCCTTGGCCAAAGCGTCGATGACCTCCAGATTCAACACCGGCTCGGCGCTGGTTCGGAACGAGATGCTTTGATCGAATTCGTCGAGGTTGAACGAGAGGGTGTCGGTCAGCGAGTCGGTGACCTTGCGAAAGGCGCTCATTAGCGGCTTCTCGAAGTTGGTGCCACGGTACTGCTGCATCGCCTTCTCGGCGACGAGCATGGCGAACAACTCGCCCTCGCTGATTTGAACGGTCGGGAACTGCCCAACCTCCCCATCATAGCAGTAGCCGTTGTACGCCGACTCGAACACGACTGGCAACTCCATCCGGTCACGCATGAAGGCGATGTCGCGGTAAATCGTCTTAGTGGTCACCTCAAGCTCGGCGGCCAACTGGCTGGCATTGGGATGATTCTCGCGCTTGAGGAGGTTGTGAACCTTGAGCATCCGCTCGATTGGCGGGCGGGTGTTTCGCTGAGGGATTCGTTTGCGATTGGTTGCCATGAACGACTGCCAAGCTAGGCCAAGCGCCCCACCCCAGCCAGCAAAAGCCGGAGACAAAAAAAACGAACCCAAGCGGGTTCGTTCGTAAAAAATTAGTGCTTAGTCAGGCGTTACTTGAGCGTGTTCAGGAACTCCTCGTTGGTTTTGAACTTGTCCAAGGCCTGCTTGAGCGTCTCCATGGCGTCGATCGGATTCATGTCGGTCATGGTGCGGCGCAGCTTGTGGATCGCGTCAAGGTGCTGAGGAGGAAAAAGTTGCTCCTCCTTGCGAGTGCCACTCTTCGGGATGTCGATCGCTGGATACACCCGGCGCTCGGCCAGTTTCCGGTCGAGCACCAGCTCCATGTTGCCGGTGCCCTTGAATTCCTGGAAGATCAGCTCATCCATTCGCGAGCCGGTGTCGATCAGCGCCGTGGCAACGATCGTGAGGGAACCGGCCTCCTCTGTCTTACGGGCGGAGGCAAAAATCTTGCGCGGAATTTCCAGCGCGCGCGCGTCCACACCACCGGTCATCGTCCGGCCGGAACCACCGTGCACGGAGTTGAAGGCGCGGGCAACGCGGGTGATCGAGTCGAGCAACACGAAGACGTCCTTGCCGGACTCGACAAGGCGGCGGCAGCGATCGACCACCAGTCGCGAAAGGCGCACGTGCGTCTCGAGATCCTGGTCGTTGGACGAGGCGATCACCTCGGCGTCCACCGAGCGGGTGAAATCGGTGACTTCTTCCGGGCGCTCGTCGATCAGTAACACGATCACCTGCACATCCTTGTGGTTGGTGGTCACTGCGTTGGCGATCTGCTTGAGAATGGTCGTCTTGCCGGTGCGTGGCGGCGCGACGATGAGTCCGCGCGTGCCCTTGCCGATAGGTGTCACCAAATCGATGATTCGTGTCTCGACGATGTCCGGCGTAGTCTCGAGATTAAATTTCTCGATGGGATTGATGGTGGTGAGATTTTCAAACCGGACGATGTCACCGTATTCCTCGAACGATGTGCCGTTGACGCTGAGCACCTCCTTGAGTTGCGGGCTGGTGCCGCGATGAGGCGCTTGCAACTTGCCCTCAATCAGCGCGCCCTCGCGAATGGCGGCACGCTTGATAGTGTCGGGCGTCACGAAAATATCGGACGGCTTGGGCTGGTAATTGTTTTCCGACGAACGAAGGAACCCGAAACCCTTGTCGGAAATTTCCAAATAACCGGAACCGGTATCCGGAACCTCCATCAGGGGCCGTTTGCGCTTCGGCCTACGGTTGGACTGGTTCCTGTTGGGATTATTCCGGTTCGGATTATTCCGGTTCGACGAATTTTTATTCGACCTGCTGTTGTCTTTGAAACTACTCACACCTTGAAAATCACGGAAAATCGTGAATTGAACTGTTCAGAATTGAGAACTAAACCAACTGCCTAAAGCGGCGATTTATTGATTGGTTCCGGCGGAAGAAGCCCGCCGGGACTGTCCATACGCC
>JABGZB010000034.1 GCA_018674955.1 Verrucomicrobiota bacterium
CCTCGGCGGTATCAACCACCCTGGGCTTACGCCAGTTTCGGCGGCGCATGGCGCCTGAGTCCTTGGGCGAACCGTCCGAAACGAAACGAACCCTGGGTATGCCGGGTACAAACCGCATCAACCCACCGTTCCGAACCAGCTTGGCTACGTAAAACGCACCGTACAACAACCCGCCTAAGTGCGCCGCGTGAGCCACTGAATCCCCTGTCTGAGTCCGAATAGCTGCTAAAATTGAAAACAGCGCAATCGCAAAACTACCCCAAAACACCCAGAGAAGTTTCAGTCGGATTGGCAGGACGAAAAACAGGAGTAGATACACTTCACGATATGGGAATAACCGTGCCAGCACTCCCATGAACCCAAATACCCCCGCACTCGCTCCCACCATCGGCCCACCAAATTGCGCTGGGAATACCTCTGCAAATCCCAGTTGAAACAACGCCCCAATCACTCCACTAACGAGATACAAGCCGATGACCTCCCGACGACCAATCGAAGGCTCCAATGCCCTGCCAATAAAAAACAGACCAAGGCCATTCATCAGTAAATGCCAAACTCCCCCATGCAAAAACTGGTAAGTGAATAATTGCATTGGAAGCAGCCAGGAAATTTGGCTCGAGTCCAACGCAAGCCACTGCCCAACTAACGATTCCTCGAACCTTGGTGTATCCAAGCTTTTGGGATCAATCAAAACCTGCAACAGGAACACCACGACATTGATGGTCAGCAGAATGGCCCACCCGGTCCAAGGCTGCTGCATCGATGGCCCACGGAACCGCGGTTCCTCCGGCCTCATGTAGGGTCGATCATCCAACATCGTCGAAAGACAGCCTAACACACACGACAACCCCGGCCAATCATATCGCTTGGCCAAGGCGGCGGATGCCCTCTCGAATGTCAGCCTCCGATGCCGCCCCGAAGCTCAGGCGCATCTCGTGGCTTGGCTTGGCTCGCGTCGGGTCATCGACATAACACAGCCCGCCCGGCACGTAGAATACGTTGCGGGCGAGTACCTGCTTGAAGAAGCGCGACTTCATCCCGGTGTTCGCCTTGCGCGGAAGCGCCGCCCAGACGTTCAAGCCACCCTCCGGCTGCTCCGACTTCACAGTTGCGGGGAAATGCTCGGCGATCGCGTCGGTCATCGCCTTGGCCTTGGTGCGGTAGCGCCGCTGCACCTTGGCCAGGTTTTTCTCGAACAGGCCGGAAGCGATCGCGCGGCTGACGAGTTGCTGGGGCAAATGGCTCGTGCCGAAGTCATGGTTGCCCTTGATCCGCAGCACTGGCGTCAGCAGTTCCTCCGGCAAGATGCCAAACCCCACGCGCACGCCGGTGGCGAACGGCTTGCTGTACGTGCCCGAGTAAATCACGCGATCGGCCGCGCCCTTGACGGCCAGGGCGGACGCCGACGGTGTGCCGGCAAACCCCAGTTCGCGATAGGCGGCGTCCTCCATCAGGTAAATCGGATGACCAGCCGCGCGCTCGTAGCGGCGCAGCAACTCCAGCGCGCCCTCCTTCACCCGCAGACTGGTCGAGCGGCTGGTCGGGTTTTGGTAATACGAAACAAGGTACAGTATTTTCAGCCGGGGCAGACTGCCGTCGCGCTTGAGCGCCTCGAGTACCTGCTCGAGATGCCCGAGGTCAATGCCATCGCGGTTCATCCGCACGCCACGACCGGCGACACCACGGCTCTGCATGATGCCGAGGTAAACAAAATACGTCGGATCCTCCACCAGCACGATGTCGCCCGGGTCGCACAACGCCTCCGTGGCCATATAGAGAAACTGCTGCGAGCCGTGGGTGATGACCGTGCGCTTGGCTTCGTAGGCCGCCGCTTGGCCACGGGGATTGCCGTCGAGCTGCCGGATGCGCTTGGCCGTCAGTTCGCGGAGTGTGGCGTCACCCGCCGTCGAGCCGTATTGCAGCGCCGCTTGGCCAAGCGCCGCATCTCCGAGCAACTCGTTAAGCAGTCGACGGCTTCCCGCCACCGGCAGCGTTGCGTTGTCGGTAAAACCGGCCGCGAGCGAAATCAGCTTGGGCCGCTCCAGTTTGATGCGCATCAGCCACGAGATCGGCGGCTCCGCCATGCGCCTCGCCATCCCCGAAAGCGCGCTTGGTTTTGAATTCGTTTTTGCCATCCGTGAAACAATCAACCGCCGCATGCTGTAGCAAAACCCCGTCCTCGCAGAAAGCGATTTGTCGCCGAACCCTTACGCCATCCACTCGGCTACGCAGACTCAGGCTTTCAGCCTGTTTTTGGAAAATATAGAATCCGGCTTATTGCCAGGCGATTTCCCCGGCGACGATCGTCATGGCGTTGCGCCCCTTGAGCGTCCAGCCGTAGAACGGATTGTTGACCGCTTTGCTGGCGGTGTCCTCGCGGCAAAACTCCCACTCGACATCGGGGTCGAACACGGTCACGTCCGCCACAGCGCCGACGCCGAGCGAGCCGCGGTCGAGATGGATCAGCCTCGCCGGCGCGACGGTCAACCGCTCGATCACATCATTCAGCGGCATTCGGCCGCTGTGGTAAAGCTGCATGAGCGACACCGCCAACTCGTTCTCGATGCCAGTGATGCCGAACGGTGCGTTGGCGAACTCGACCTCTTTTTCGTAGTCGCAGTGCGGCGCGTGGTCACTCGAGATGATTTCCAGCGTGCCATCGGCCACGCCCTCGATCACCGCCTCGCGGTCGGCGGCGGAGCGGAGCGGCGGGTTCATTTTGAAATTCGTGTCGTACTCCGGCCAAGCCGGCTTGTCGCCGTCGCCCACGCAAAAAACACCCTTGCCATCCTCGGGCCAAAACTTGTCGCTACCGGCGATCGCCGAGTCGGTCAGCGTGAAATGATGCGGGCAGGCCTCGCCGGAGATCGGCACGCCGCGCGACTTGGCCTCACGAATGAGCCGCACGCTCCCGGCGGCGGTCATGTGCTGGCAGTGGACGTGCGTTCCGGTTTTTTCGGCGAGCAAAATGTTGCGCGCGACGATCATCTCCTCGCCCGCGCTTGGCCAAGCAGGCAAGCCAAGCGTGTTGCTCCAGTAGCCCTCGTGCATCACGCCCGCGCCGACGAGCGAGTAGTCCTGGCAATGATCCATCACCGGCAGGTTGAACATCGTGGCGTACTCCATTGCGCGCCGCATGAGATCATTGTCCTGCACGCAATGCCCGTCGTCGGTGATGGCAACCACGCCGGCGTTCTTGAGCGAGCCGATCGGCGCGAGTTCCTCCCCGGCGAGGCCCTTGGTGATCGCGCCGGTGGTGAGAACGTTGACCTTGGCCAAGCGCTCGGCGCTGTCCTGAATCAGCGCCACCGTGCCGGGGTTGTCGATCGCCGGGCTGGTGTTGGGCATGCAGACGACAGTGGTGAAACCGCCTCGTGCCGCCGCTGCCGCGCCGGTGCCGATGGTCTCCTTGGCCGTCTGGCCCGGCTCGCGAAAGTGAACGTGAATGTCGATCAACCCGGGGCAGACAACCTTGCCGGTGACGTCAATTTCCGCCGTGCCCTCCGGCGCTTGGCCAATCGCATCAGCGCCGACGGCGACCACTTTCCCGTCGGCAATCAACAGGTCGGCGATTTCGTCGAGGCTGTTTGCAGGATCGACGAGGCGGCCTCCCTTGAGCAACAAAGAACTCACGGAGCGCAGGCTAAAGAAGGTGGATTGACAACGCAAGCCGGGTTGGTAGCCTCCGTGGGGTTGCGGGTGTAGTTCAATGGTAGAACGGAAGCCTTCCAAGCTTCACACGAGGGTTCGATTCCCTTCGCCCGCTCCACTTCTATTATCTCTTTCACAACCAGTGGTTTACGGATTTATATCTGTTTATTCCTGGAACAACTAGTTACAAAACCGGAGACATTTTTGGTTATGTTCAGTGAAGTTTGAAGATGTATTTTGTGTTTTATATCTTCGGAATCGTCACTTCTATCCGTGTAACACTTGTAACGATATTTACAAATAATAACACCAATCAGTCAGTGGTCTGAAGCCGGAGATGAGCTTTATGTGTAAACATTTTTTGTCCTTGAGTGAGGCACCTCACAGGTGAAGTGATACTCTACCGATTTAACGCTCTCCAAAATCCTCCTAAGCAAACCCTTTTACCCAACTCGAGTCCGGGTAAACCTTCAGTCTCGCTAGAAAAACGCTGCAGACACGCCACCCCCTCTTTCATGACTCTTCGAAGTACCTTTTCCGCTGTTATTTTTTCTACCTCGACCAAGGCATTCGCGCCCTCATTGAATTCGGGCTTCTTTGCTGCAATACTGGAACATCTTTTCTGAGAAACTGGCAGCATAGACACGGGTGAGGCTAAAAAAAATCCCGCCAACTTGAGTCAGCGGGTTTATTGGTTATCAGTGCCTCGCGCAAACGGGCGATATCCTGCAAAGCATGATGCTTGCCAACAAAAAAACCCCGCCAGCCGAAGCTGACGAGGTACCAACTATGAAAAAATGAACTCTGCACTCATTGACAGTATGACTAGACAGATGTTCAAAAAAACTCCTCCAACCGAAGTTGACGGGGTTCCTATCCAATTTAACCAATTAACAAAGGCCTTAACCATGTAAGTTGGCGGGGGGTTCTTTTGAGAGCATTGCCACGGGTCGTGCCGTGTTTTCAATCACTTCTCAGCCCAGCTCCGTGCCCGTCTCCATAGGCTACGTTATAGCCCGTCAAATGGCAAAAGTCCCCAAAGCCGAGTGGGAAAAAATCAGAACTTAACGCCTCATTACTTAGCTCACCCAAGCGCTTTGAATTTTGAAAATCACTGTCGAA
>JABGZB010000320.1 GCA_018674955.1 Verrucomicrobiota bacterium
CGCCGGCGGTTTCGACGGCATCCTCCGGTTCTGGGATGTCAACACCGGCAAACTACTCCACAAATTCAACCCGCCGAAGAAAGAGGCAACCAAAGTTGCTGCGAGAAAGTGAGTAGCAATCAGCGGGGGGAAAACGGGACACGGATTTCACGGATTTCACGGATTCACACGGATTCACACGGATTGTTGTTTTCCTGTTTGGATTATGATTTGGAATCCGTATTTAGGATTTTCACGTTAAATCAGTGAAATTCCTGTTCTCGGAGCAGGCTTGGGAGGATTAGCAGTATTGGCTGGCCAGCGACAAAAAAGTGGTCAAGCGGATCAATCAACTATCAACTGATCCGTGACTCGGCCGTGATTCCTTTCGGGGAATCGGAAAACCGGAGCGGCTGCGGCATTTGTTGAAGGGGTACTTGTTGCGCCGGATCAACGAGGAGCATCGAATGGTCTAACGCGTGAAGGGAGATGTGCTGAATCTGGCACAGATTCGTCACCACTACAAAAACTGATTTTGGGCAAGCTGATACGTTACACCGTCAGGATTTCCTTTTCCTTGTCGGCGAGGTGGGCGTCAAGTTTCTTGATACAGTCGTCGGTTAGTTTTTGCACCTGCTTTTCCGCACCTTTGATTTCGTCCTCGGAGACGCCGGCTTCCTTGGCTGATTTCTTCAGGCCATCCATGGCATCGCGGCGGATGTGACGCACGGCGACCCGGCCGTCCTCGGTGATTTTTTTTGCCACCTTGACGAGTTCCTCGCGGCGTTCCTGGCTGAGATCCGGCAGAGGGATGCGGATGACTTTCCCATCGACCGCCGGGTTGAGGCCAAGGTTGGCGGCTTGGATGGCCTTGGCGATGGCATCCACTGTACTGACGTCCCAAGGCTGAATCAGGATCATCCGCGTCTCGGGGGCGGTGATGCCGGCCATGTCACGCATTCGCATGCTTGAGCCGTAGGCGTCCACCATGAGGTTCTCGACCAGCGCCGGGTTGGCCTTGCCGGTGCGGACTCCCTCGAACTCGTGCATCATGGCGGCCTCAGACTTGGCCATCTTCTCTTCTGATTCCTTGAGTACTTGATCGACTGGCATGAAGCGAATCTAGCCAATGAAGAAGAGTGTGGCAAGGTGGAACTTGCCTCTCCTGTGGTCAAGCGCCGCTCAAAGCCGCCACCCGGCGCGGTAAACATGCTGCATGAGTTCGGCGGCTTCCGGGTGGCCGGTGAGTTTCATTTTCCGGTGATTCCACTCGAGGGCAGCGCCGGTGCGGTGGGCGATATTGCCAAGCAGCACCACCTCGGCCAGCGGTCCGGCATAGTCGAAGTTGCAGGTAGTGGCGCCGCCGGTCTTGATGGCGTGAATCCATTCCCGGTGATGGCCAAGCGAACGGGGGATGCTCGGCTTGGGCCGCTCGTAATCTCTGAAATCCTTTTCCGGCAGCAGCACGTGCTTGTCGTAGCCGGCGAGCAACATGCCGTTGCTGCCGACGAACAGGCTGCCGTTGCCCCACTTGGGCAGGAGTCCCTCGGCGAAGTGAGGCGGACGGTGTTCGCCGTGATACCAGCATAGCTTGGTGGCGGGTTGTTTGCCGTGGGCTTTGTAATGGAAATCAACCATCAACGAGTACGGCGTGGCCTCGGCGTCCGGCTTAGGGCCCTTGACGACCTCGATCCGACTTGGGTGCTGCAGCCCAAGCGCCCAGTGGCTCAGGTCGATGTGGTGGCAGCCTAAGTCGGCAAGCGAGCCTCCGGCGAAGTCCCACCACTGCCGCCAACTAAACGGATGGTGAGTCGGGTGATACGGAACGTGATAACGGGTCGGCCCAAGCCAGAGATCGTAATCAAGGCTGGCGGGAACTTTGTGCTTCGCATTCCCGCGAGAGCCGCCGCCCATGTTTGAGCCGACCCAGACGTGAACCTCCTTTACGGAGCCGATGGCGCCCGCGCGTAGCAACTCGACGACGCGCCGGTAGTTGTCGCCGGCGTGAATCTGCGTGCCCATTTGCGTGACGAGCTTTTTGCGCCGGGCCAGCTCGGTGACGGCGCGGCACTCGGACACCGTGCGCGTCAGCGGTTTTTCGCAGTAAACATGCAGGCCGTTGTGAAGCCCGGCGGCAGTCGCGACGGCGTGAGTGTGGTCCGGCGTGCTGACGACGAGCGCGTCGAGCTTTTCGCGCCCGATCATCCGGCGAAAATCGGCGTAGCGCTTGGCCCGCGGGAAACGCCCGGCCTCGTGGGCGAGGAAGTTGCTGTCCACGTCGCACAGCGCGACGATGTTCTCGCCGGCGACCCCGTTGAGGTTGGCCTTGGCCCGGTTGGCCACACCGACGATGCCGATGTCGAGTTTCTCATTGGCGGCATAAGTGCGGGCGCTCCCGGCGGCGAGAATGGTGAAAACGCCTTGCTGGACGAATCTGCGGCGGGTGATTTGGGTGCTCATGTTGCGGCTAAACTAGGTGCTTGGTCAAGCGA
>JABGZB010000321.1 GCA_018674955.1 Verrucomicrobiota bacterium
AACGTGACGAACGACGGCGCGGATGAAATCCTTGAGAAATACGACGAATGAAGATGGTTGCCGAACTAGGATTCGAACCTAGACAAACGGTGTCAGAGACCGTTGTGCTACCGTTACACCATTCGGCATCGTCGCGGGGGGAATACATATTGAAAATGGGCCCGATGAGTCAAGGCTCGAATCGCTGAATGCCGAAAGAATATAAACTGGTTTTGAAGCACGTCGATGAGGCGGGTTACACGAGTGACATCCAGTGTTACCTGAAACACGGTGGCTACAAGACGTTGAAAAAGGCGTTCCGGGTCAAGCCGAAGAAGGCCAAGGGCTCTGTGGTGTCACCGCAGGAAGCCATCCGCAAGGAGGTGCTGGCCTCAGGCCTGCGCGGCCGGGGCGGCGCCGGTTTCTCGTGCGGCATGAAGTGGAACTTCGTAAACCGCAAGTCCGGCAAGCCGGTGTATCTCATCTGCAACGCTGACGAATCCGAGCCGGGCACGTTCAAGGATCGGCAGATTATTCACAAGGATCCACACCAGTTGATCGAGGGCATGATTCTGTCGTGCTACGCCAACGACGTGAAGCTGGCCTACATTTACATTCGCGGCGAATTTCCCGAAGGCGCAAGAATCCTGAACCGAGCTATCGACGAGGCCAGGGCCAAAGGCTTCCTCGGCAGGGGCATTTGCGGCACCGGCTACGATCTTGAGATCCACGTGCACCGCGGCGCGGGCGCATACATTTGCGGCGAGGAAACCGGCCTCATCGAGTCGCTCGAGGGCAAGCGGCCGTACCCGCGTATCAAGCCGCCGTACTTCCCTGCTGTGCTTGGTCTGTACATGTGCCCGACCATCGTCAACAACGTCGAGACGCTCTGCAACGTCCGGCACGTGTTGGAGATGGGCGGTGACGCGTACGCCTCGCTGGGCACGACAGGCAACACCGGCACACGCATCGTCAGCTTGAGCGGCCAAGTCAGGCGGCCCGGCTACTACGAGATCGAGGTTGGCAAAGCCACGCTCGGCGAGTTGATTTTTCACAAAAACTTTGGCCAAGGGCTGCGCGATGGCCGCAAACTGCGCGCGATCATCCCCGGCGGATCGTCGTCGAAAGTGTTCCGCGCCGACGAGACGTTTGACATCAAGAGCAAGGACAAGCGGGGCGCGGTCGTTGAACAGAAACTCGACTTGCTCGACATCCCGTACGACTTCGACACGCTGATGAAGTGCGGCTCAATGTCCGGCTCGAGCGCCATCATTGTGCTCGATGACTCGGTGGACATCGTCGAGGCGCTCGGCAACTTGTCCGATTTTTACGCGCACGAAAGCTGTGGCCAATGCACCCCGTGCCGCGAAGGTTCGCTTTGGATGGCCAAGGCGCTCAAGCGCATGCGCAGTGGCGAGGCGCGCAAGGGCGATGCCGATTACTTAAAGCACATCGCGCAGAATATACAGGGTCGCACCATTTGCGCTTTTGGCGAAGCGTGCGCTTGGCCGGTACTGAGTTTCGTGGACAAGTTCCGCGACGATTTCGAGAAACGCGGTGCGGAGGACGAGGCTCGCTTGGCCAAGCGCAACGGGGAGGGCGCAACAGAATAGCGATGGCGGCAATACAGACAGAAACGGTAGTAGAAACCGTCACGGTGAATGTGGACGGCCGTGCCGTGGAGGTGCCGCGTACCACGCCCAACTGGCAGGGCAACCCGGAGCCGACCACCGTTCTGCAGGCGTGCAAGCACGCCGGTATCGAGATTCCGCATTACTGCTACCACCCCAAGTTGCCGGTGTCCGGCAATTGCAGAATGTGCCTCGTGCATGTGGGCATGCCGGGTCGCCCAGGCCCCGATGGTAAGCCTCCGATAAACGAGGATGGCTCACTAAAGATTTCTCCAATGCAGCTCCCGTATGAGCCGCAGACACCGCGCGGTGTCATTGGCTGCGCAACCGGTATTATCCCGGGAATGGAGATTTACGCCAGCAGCCCGGAAACCCGCGAGATGCGCGAGGCGGTGCTCGAGTCGCTGCTGATCAACCACCCACTCGATTGCCCGATTTGCGATCAAGCCGGCGAGTGCAAGCTGCAGGAATACTCGGTCGAGCATGGCCAACCAGAGAGCCGGTTCGCCGAGGTGAAGGTGCACAAGCCCAAGGCGGTCGACCTTGGTCCGCGGATCACGCTCGACGCCGAGCGCTGCGTGATGTGTACCCGTTGTATCCGCTTCACTGCCGACGTCGCCGGCGATGACGCTTTGGGCATCGTGAACCGAGGCAGTTACAACGCGATCTCGACTTATCCCGGCCAGCCGTTCGACAACAACTACACGCTCAACACCGTCGACATCTGCCCGGTCGGCGCGTTAACGTCGGACGACTTTCGCTTCCAGATGCGCGTTTGGTTCCTCAAGGAAACCAAGAGCCTCTGCACCGGCTGCGGCACCGGTTGCAACACGGTCATCGGCTCGCGCGAAAACAGGATGTACCGATACGAACCGCGCCAAAATGACGCGGTGAACAGCGACTGGATGTGCGACACCGGTCGGCTTGATTACAAATGGATCGGTCGCGACGATCGCTTGGCCAAGCTGCGATGGCCGCAGGGCGACACCACTTGGCCAAGCGCGCTAAAGGAGATATCCGGGCACTTGGCCGAGGCCGCCGAAGGCTCGGTGGCGGTCGTCGCGTCGTCGCGTCAAACCAACGAAGAACTTTTTCTGCTGAACAAATTGGCCAAGCGCTACAAGGCGTTGACCGACTCCGTACCGCGCAAGGGCAAAGCTGACCACCTGCTCGTCGCCGGGGATCGCAACCCGAACACAACCGGCGCGCATTTGATCGGCATCACGACTAAGCGCGTTGGCTCGAAGCTGGCCGCAATCGCCAAGGGCATCGAATCCGGCAAAATCACGACGCTGATCGTGTTCGGAGAGGACGTCACGCAGCACGGCATCGACGCCAAGCTGCTCGGCAAGTTGAAAATGCTGATCGTCAGCGACATTCTGCCGAACGCCACGACAAAAAAGGCTGACTATTTGCTGCCGGGCTGCGCGCATGCGGAGAAGCGTGGGACGTTCACCAACGTGAAAGGACGCGTGCAGAAATTCACAAAAGCCTTTGAGCCGCCCGGCGACGCGATGCCGGAGTGGGAGGTGTTGCACGAGCTAGTGCACAACGTCACTGGCCTCGACGGTTTCAACAGCATTGAGGGTTTGTTTAACCAAATGTCTGGCGAGGTGAAGGCGTTCAAAGCCGCCGGCTTGACGTGGGCCGGCTTAGGCGACAACGGCGCTGATGTGAAATTGTAATGTTCGCCACGATCACAGAACTGTTCGCTGCGCCGTGGGTGATGACGCTGCTCAAGGTGGTCGCGGTATTCGCCGTGGTGATGCCGATGGTCGCCTACTCGGTCGTCGCTGAGCGACGCATCTCGGCGTGGATACAGGATCGCGTCGGGCCGAACCGAGTCGGCATCCCGTTCACGAATATCAAGCTGCTTGGACTTGGCCAACCGCTGGCCGACGGGCTTAAGTCGTTCGTGAAAGAGGACTTCACTCCGGCGCATGTGCGGAAAGTATTTTATTGGATGGCTCCGGCGGTGGCGATGGTGCCGTCATTTGTGGTGCTTGCTGTGTTGCCGTTTGGCTCGATGCTCGGGAAACAAAAGATGGTCATCGCCGATCTTGATGTTGGTATCCTGTTTACCTTCGGAATCGTGTCGCTGGGAGTTTACGGCGTCGTGCTGGCCGGCTACGCCTCGAACTCAAAGTATCCGTTCCTCGGCGGCATCCGCTCCAGCGCGCAGATGATCTCGTACGAGATTGCGATGGGCATGGCGGTCGTGCCGGTGTTCATGCTGGTGGGCGATCTCAACCTCGGCGCGGTGATCGACTATCAGGCCAGCGGCGCTTGGCTCGTATTCAAGCAGCCGTTGGCGTTTGCGATTTTTCTGATCGCGATTTTCGCCGAGACGAACCGGCTGCCGTTCGACTTGCCGGAATCGGAGACGGAACTGGTCGCCGGTTACAACACTGAATACAGCTCGATGCGGTTCGCGCTGTTTTTCATGGGCGAATACGCGGCGATGATCGCCGGCTCGGCGCTGATGGTGGTGCTGTTTTTCGGCGGTTGGACGCTGCCGTTCGGCGACTTTTTCAACACACCGGCCCAGTCGTCGATTGGCAAAGGGCTCGTGCACATCGGCGTGTTCATCGCGAAGATCGCGATGTTCCTTGGTTTGATGATTTGGATTCGCTGGATGTTGCCGCGATTCCGCTACGATCAACTGATGAATATCGGCTGGAAACGGTTCCTGCCGGCGAGCTTGGCCAACATCATCCTTACGGCAATCGTGCTGTGGGTGCTGCACAGTTGAGGACGACGCAATGAAAGTGGATCGCACAGAACTGACCTGGTGGGAGCGGCTGTATTTGCCGACGCTGCTCAACGGTTTCAAGGTCACGCTGCGTCATTTCTTCTCGTGGAAACGCTCGGGGGTCTATGGCGACAAACAGAAGGGTTATGCCGCCAAAACCACGATGCAGTATCCGGAGGAAAAATGGGATGTACCCACCGGCTACCGCGGTGCGCCGTATTTGGTGAAGGATGCGGATACCAAGACCAAGTGCGTGTCGTGCCAGTTGTGTGAGTTTGTCTGTCCGCCCAGGGCCATTCGCATCACGCCGCCGGGCGACAGCGGCGTGGTCGATCGCGAGGGCGCGGAGAAGATGCCGAAGGAATTCGAGATCGACATGCTCCGCTGCATCTATTGTGGTTTCTGCCAGGAGGTTTGCCCGGAGGAGGCGATTTTTTTGCTGGAGGATTACGCCATCACCGGCGAGAACCGCGAGGAGCTGATTTACGACATGGAAAAGTTGCTCGCGTTGGGCGGCGCGGACAAGCGCGCCTACGATCACCACGTGCAGGATGGGGTGGGCGAGGGAATCAAAAAATGGGAAACCAAAACGCGTGAAGCCGGGGAGCAAGCAAAGTTTCACTGACGAGTTGATTTAGGTATGGAAGGAACTCTGTTCAACATTTTCGCCGGGCTGACAGTGCTGAGTGCGCTGTTGGTGGTGGCGAATCCGTTCAGCCGCAACCCGGTGACGAGCGCGTTGTTTCTCGTGACGACGATGATCTCGATCTCCGGGCTGTTCGTCCTGCTCGGCGCGTACTTTCTCGCGGCGGTGCAGATCCTCGTTTACGCCGGGGCGGTGATGGTGCTGTTTCTGTTCGTGATCATGTTGCTGGATCTCCGAGAGGCCGCGCGGCGCAAACTGAATCTCGTCAGTCTCGCGATGGGAATCATGGCCGTTGGCGCTCTGTTTTCGGTTTACAAAAGCTCGATCGAATCGAAGTATGGTGAAGCATCTCAGCAGCAAGAAGTGGCAGCGGATACCGGCCAAGCGGAGGTCAAGATGGTCGGCAGCACACGCGCGCTTGGCCAAGCGCTGTTCAGCGGCGACAAAGGATTCATCCTGCCGTTCGAGATCGTCTCCATCCTACTGCTGGTGGCGATGGTCGGCGTGATTTTGTTGAGCAGAAAGGAGCCGCGCTGATGGAACCGACCTTGAGCCAATACCTGCTGGTGAGCGGGGCGCTGTTTGCGATCGGCTTGCTGGGTGTGATCGTGCGGCGCAACCTACTGATCATCTACATGTCGCTCGAGTTGATGCTCAACGCCGCCAACGTGGCGCTCGTGGCCATGTCGCGTTTCAACGAAAAGGCAGAAACCGCTCTCGACGGGCAGGTGATGGTGTTCTTTATCATCACCGTCGCCGCGGCGGAGGTGTCCGTTGGCCTGGCCTTGATCGTCGCTCTGTATCGCAAACGCCAAACCACCGACGTGGCGGACTTGGCCACGATGAAACTGTAACCGATGAACACCGCTGCATGGCTCATTTTGCTGCTCCCGCTTTTCTCGGCGGTGGTCATTGGATTGGGCGCGTTTCGCTCGCGCAAGGCCAGCGCGGTGATCTCCATCGGTGCCGTCACCGGTTCGTTTTTGCTGACGCTGTTGCTGGTCGCTTTCGGCGGCGAACTGCACCCGAGCGTCACTTGGCTTGCGATCGGGGGATTGCAAATCGACATCGGTTTGCAAATTGACCAGCTAAGCAAGTTGATGCTTTGCGTCGTCACCGGCGTCGGCAGTTTGATTCATATTTTCTCGCTTGGTTACATGAAGGAGGATCGCGATTTCTCACGCTACTTCGCATTCTTGAGCCTCTTCATTTTCTCGATGCTTGGCATCGTGTTGGCTGACAACTTCGTGATGATGTTCATCTTTTGGGAGTTGGTTGGTGTCTCGAGTTATCTGCTGATCGGTTTTTGGTTCGAGAAACCCAGCGCGGCCGACGCCGCCAAAAAAGCCTTTCTCACTAACCGGGTTGGC
>JABGZB010000322.1 GCA_018674955.1 Verrucomicrobiota bacterium
CGGGGCCAGCGTCAAGCCGTACCAGCCGGTGGGTTACTGGAAGCAGCTCAACTTCCCCAAGCGCAAATGGGCGCCCGACAGCGGCGTCAGCCAGTATCGGCGAGGGCTGTACACGTTTTGGTGTCGCACATTTTTGCACCCGAGCATGTTGGCCTTTGACGCACCGACCCGCGAGGGCTGCGTTGCCGAGCGCACCCGCTCAAACACCCCACAGCAGGCTCTCGTGTTGCTTAACGACCCGACGTACGTTGAGGCGTCGCGGGTGTTTGCTGAGCGCATTTTGCAGCACGGCGGCGACACGGACGGGGAGCGATTGGCATGGGCGTTCGAGCGCATTTTGTCGCGCGAGCCAAGCGCCGGCGAGCTCGATATTTTGTTGAGCCTGGCCGGGGAGCGCGCCGCGCATTTTGCCGCGAACGCCGGGGCGGCCAAGGCGGCCGCCACCGCGGGCGAGTGGCCTGCCGCCACGGCGCTCAAGCCGGAACGCGTCGCCGCCTGGGCGGCGGTGTCCCGCGCGATTTTGAACCTGTACGAAACCACGTCCCGTTTTTGAATTTTCGCAAAATGAACCCGGAACAATTTGTCACCCGACTGAATCGCCGATCGTTTTTGAGCAATGTTTCGCTGGGCGTCGGCTCCCTCGCGTTGGGCTCGATGCTGGACGCCGCCGGCTTGGCTAAGCGCCCGTCGCTCGGCGTGATAGATCCGATGCACTTCGCGCCTAGGGCCAAGCGGGTGATTCACCTCTGTATGGCCGGCGGGCCGTCGCACCTTGAGACACTCGACTACAAGCCGAAGCTCGCCGAGATGGACGGCAAGCCGATGCCCAAGTCGATCACCGACGGCCAGCCGATTGCTCAGCTTCAAGGCAAGAAGGAATTGAAATGCCTCGGCCCACAGCATGAGTTTCAAAACTTCGGCCAGTCCGGCCAGTCGATCTCCAGCGCACTGCCGCACATCGGTGGGATCGCGGATGAAATTTGCATCGTTCGCTCGATGACTACGCAGCAGATCAACCATGACCCGGCGCACACGTTCATGAACACCGGGGCGCTCGTTGCAGGCCGGCCCAGCATGGGTTCGTGGGTCACTTACGGCTTGGGCAGCGAGGGCAGCGATCTGCCCGGCTTCGTGGTGCTGACTTCCGTGGGCGGTGCGCAGGATCAGCCGATCGCCTCGCGGCAGTGGCACAGCGGTTTTTTGCCGAGTCGATTTCAGGGCGTACACTTTCACTCCACTGGCGACCCAGTATTGTACATCAGCAACCCCAAAGGTGTGGATGCGAAAGGACAGGGCGCGGTCATTGATGCCGTCAACTCAATCAACAGATTGAGGAACAAGACCGTCGCCGATCCGGAGATCGACACGAGAATCAGCCAGTACGAAATGGCGTTCCGCATGCAGGCTAGTGTGCCGGAATTGATCGACACATCGAACGAGCCGCAGCATGTGTTAGACATGTACGGCGCCAAGCCTGGCGACGGTTCATTCGCAAGCAACTGTCTGCTCGCGCGGCGCTTGGCCGAGCGCGGCACGCGGTTCATCCAGCTTTATCACCGGGGATGGGATCATCACGGCGGTGTGAAGAAAGGAGTGCTCACCACCGCCAAGCACGTGGACAAGGCATCCGCAGCGTTGATCAGAGACCTGAAGGATCGCGGCATGCTCGACGACACGCTGGTGATTTGGGGAGGCGAGTTCGGCCGAACGCCGATGGCGCAGGGTTCCGGGCGTGATCACCACATGAAGGGTTTTTCATTCTGGATGGCCGGCGGCGGCATAAAGGGCGGCATCAGCCACGGCAATACCGACGACTTCGGCTACCACGCCGTTGAGGATGTTGTCACCGTGCATGACTTTCACGCCACGATGCTGCATCTACTGGGTGTGAATCACGATAAATTCACATTCAAGTTTCAGGGTCTCGACTTCCGCCTCACCGGAGTCGAGGAAGCCCATGTACTCAATACCCTGCTTGCGTAAAGTTGATACTCGCGTAAGCCGCGATTTTACCGCACTTTCTTTTGTCGCTACTCGATTTTTTGGGGGTGGTCAAAACCGGCGCCTGCCATAAATAGGTTGAGCTCTAATGAGTTGCCTGTATCTCCCCGTTCTTACGAGTTACCCGGTTGTTGTAAACTAGTAGCAAAAACAATCGTATTAGCCATGTTCTTTAACCCGAATGAAATCAAACAATAAAATATGTACGAAACTGCTGGCACTTGGCTCAACTTTGGCCGTGCTTGGGGCGACTGGCCAAGCGGGCCTGGCTCAATCCGATGAGGATGCCGGCCAGTTGCCGCCAGTGATGATCATCTCTGAGGCTCCGCAAACGGAGTCGCGCTCGGTGACTCTGCTTAGCGGTGACACTATCACGCTGGGCGGTATCCAGGAAGTGCGCGATATCCAGACGGCGCTACCCAACTTCACCGTCTTCGACGCGAACAACACGCGCATGCCGAAGTTCAGCGTGCGCGGTTTGCGTGAGAACAGTTTCGGTGTCGGTCAATCGGCGGTTGGGATTTATGTTGATGGCATTCCGTACACGGACATGATGTCCCGCGGCTTGTCGCTTTACGACGTGGATCATATCGAGTTTTTGCGCGGCCCGCAGGGGACGCTCTTCGGTGCCAGCGCCGCGCCGGGCGGCATCATCAATGTCCGCACCCGTCAACCGGGCGCGGAGTGGGTCGGTTCCGCCGGCCTGGGCTACGGCGACCACGGAACGCAGGAGTATCGATTGAATGCCAGCGGGCCGCTCACCGAGCAGATCGGCGTGAGCTTCAGCAGTTTGTACAACGACCGCGACGGCTTCGTCACCAACCTTCCCACGGGTCAGGATATTGACAGCCGAGAGTCGGTCGCCGGCCGGTTACAATTTGTCCTCACGCCGAGCGAGCCGTGGACGATCCGCTTGACCGCATCGAGCGAGTGCTACGACGACGGCTTCACGCCGACTTACAGCCCGCTCTCCGACGCCGGCCCGTTCAAGGTGAGCCGCGACGTGCCGGGCTACGTGAACACTGACGTGACCACATACGCGCTCAGCGCCGATTTCAGCGGCGAGCATTTCACCCTGAGCTCAGTCACGGCTTTCCGCAACTGGGAGCAGGACTTGCAGCAGGATTTTGATTTCACCGCCATCCCGCAGCCGATTGCCGAGATGGGTTTCATCCCGGTCATCGGCGTTAGCCAGCCAGACGTGGAGCAGTTCTCGCAGGAGATTCGGCTTGGCTCCAGTGACGCCAATGAGTCGTACCAATGGACGCTCGGCGCCTATTACGCCGACCGCGAGACGGATAACGTCTCCGGCTCGCTGTACCCGGCCGGGTTGTTTCATCCACAGTTTGGCTTCATTCCCGGCCCGGTGCCGGACTACACCACCTCGACGTTGTCCGACGAAGACACGGCCCTGTATTGGCAGAGCAGTTACACGCTCGAGAGCGGGCTGACGCTGACCGGCGGGTTGCGCTACCAAAACAGCGAGCGGTCCATCAACAGAAGCAACAACTCCAACTCGGTCAACAGCAGTGACGACTGGGATGGTGTGTTGCCCAGGCTCGGTGCATCGTACAGCCTGAGCGAGACCGATACCCTTTACGCCAGCTTGGCCAAGGGCTTTCAGTCCGGCGGTTTCAACTTTTACGACGGTTCACCGGAGAGCGCGCAGTACGACTCCGCCGAGTCGTGGAATTACGAGCTCGGCTGGTCATCCTCGTGGAACGACGGCTGGGTGCACACCCGCGTCGCTGCCTTTTACAGCGACTTCGAGAATTATCAGGTTTACCGCATGAACCCAATGAATCCCACTGAGGCATACATGGTCAACGCCGAGGAAGCCAGCAGCTACGGTGTTGAGCTCGAGGCCGAGGCGCAGGTCAGCGAAACCATCACGCTCAGCGCGGCGGTTGGCCTGGTTAACGCGGAGTTCGACAGCTACACCGACAACGTTTTGCGCGGCGTGCTTGGCCCGATGGCGGCCGGCTACGAGTTCGGCGGCAACGACATCAACTTTGTTCCCGAGTACACCGCTAACCTTGCGGCGCACATCCAGCTGCCGTGGAACCTTTCCATGCAGTGGGAGGTGCAGGGAATCGGTGCCTACTGGCTCGACGAGGCCAACACTGCCGAGCAGGATGCCTACGCACTCGTCAACGGCCGTATCAGCTACAAGCGGGACAACTGGGAACTATTCGCCTACTGGCGGAACCTGACCGACGAAGGCTACTCCAACAACGCCCTGGACCTGCGCTACACCGACTATTCCAATCCGGCTGCCCCGCGCGACGCCGGCATGATCCTGCACATCCCCGGCTGGCCGCGAACATTCGGTGTCGGCCTAAGCGCCAGCTTCTGATTAAATCCAGATTTACAAAGCAAAGGGCCGAGCTTCGGCCCCGCCTTTTTTTTGTTTTTGTTTGGGCAAGCGCGTTTGACTATTCTCACCAAACCGACAAAATCGCTTTGCCCAACGTGAAATCACTAATTTGTTTACTCGCAGCTCTCGTCCCGTTTGCTCCGTTTGGTCAGACGGAGCAAACGGTCATTCAGCACATCGTCATTGAACCGGCAACGGTTGACACACCGCGAAGCGACACGGCTTCAATCGCTGAGTTGTCGGGCGGCCGCTTGATGGTCGTCTACCATAAGTACCACCGTGGCAAAGACGCCGGTCACGACCATGGTGTGTGTACCATTTGGTCGAAGATCAGTGTTGACGGTGGCCGAAATTGGAAATCGCCGCGCCAGTTGGTCGATGTCGCTAAGGGGGATATGAATGTGCAGGCCCCGGCGCTGTTGCGAACCAGCTCGGACGAACTTTTTTTAGTCTGCCTTCGTGCGCACAAAAGCGGAAGCAGCAGCACGATGTGCGTTTTCCTTTCGAAAGACGACGGGTTGACATTCACCGAGTTGCCGCCGGTTTGGAAACGGTCGAAGGGACAGTTGCTGCAAGGCGGCGCGAGTTGCCTGATGGAACTAAGTACCGGCCGGTTACTACTCCCATTCCACGGTGGAGTGGGAAACCAGTGGAACCAGAAAAACTTGGCCGGTTGTTACTACAGCGATGACAAGGGGCGAAGTTGGCAACGATCATCGACTATCAAGCTACCCAAGCGCGGCGCGATGGAAGGGTCAGTCGCCGAACTCGCAGACGATTCATTGCTCATGGCATTGCGCACTCAGCTTGGTGGACCGTACATGGCTCGCTCGTCGGACCACGGAGAAACATGGAGCAAGGCGACCTTCAGTGGTTTGGAGGGTGGCGAGTCTGGCACCTGCCTCCGTCGAATCCCCGGCACGGACGGCCTTGTCCTATTTTGGAACAATAGCCGTTTCAACACCAAGCATCACCATTTTGGCGAACGAACGCCGTTAAGCGCTGCAATATCATCTGACAACGGAAAGAAATGGCGTAGGATTGGTCACATCTCCGACAATCTCAAAGCTGAGTACACCAATCTTGACTGTATTTTTACAGCGAGCGGCGATGCCATTCTTACTTACATGTTCGCCGAACCCGCATGGAACCGAAAAGCGATCCACCTCAAAGCTGCCATTATTCCCCGGGCCTGGTTCAAATGAGAGAAACTTCTGACAAACCCAACGCAGCAGATGGCAACTTTTATACGTGGCAATAATCTGCTCTTGCCGTCATATAACAAAAAAAGTAGTTTCGACATATGGGAGCATATTTTTTTACTTTTTAGCTCCAGCCAAACTTTTAAAAAAACCCCGTATCTCCACCCTGCAATCGAGCAAGGTTGTGACTGTTTTGAGTGCCTTATCCGGATTTAATTGCACTCTAATTGGAATTCCGTTGTTTGTCTCAGGAGGGGAGGGACTTAAGTTGTTGGCGATCATCTGCATTCTGGGGCCGATGTGGTATGCAATACTTGGATTCGTTTTCTTCGTACCCATTTACAATCTTTTGGTCACAAAAGCTCGGTGGGTTTGAATTCGAAGTTACCGATGTGAAAAGCGCGGTCTAGAGTCAGGTGGTGGAACGAAAAAACTCCACGACACACTCCATATTTTCCCTATCCGCGCTTGGCCAGGCGGTGCCAAGCTTTTTTAACG
>JABGZB010000323.1 GCA_018674955.1 Verrucomicrobiota bacterium
GAGACCAAGCGCATCCTCGAGTTAAACCCCGACCATCCGGTGATCGAGACGATGAACGACCTGTTCGCAGCCGACAAAAAGAACCCGAAGCTCGCCGACTACTCCGAACTGCTCTACGACCAAGCGCTGTTGACCGAAGGCATCGCCATCAAAGATCCCACAAGGTTCGCCCGCTTGGTCACTGACCTAATGGTCCAAGCCAATTAAGCCCGCTCGACCAAGCGCATCCAACTTCAAATTTAAACATGGATGAAAGGAACTCTGTTCATTCTGACCATCTATTTGAATTAAGTTACGGTTTTGGGAAGGAACGCATTCGACTGTAGCGGCGGTAGGTTTCCCATATGTCGCCTTGGCCAAGCGCTCTCGGATCGCCTGTTTTTTTTAGGTAGACGTCCATTTTGCCACGATACATTTGCGTTGTTTTGTAGTGGGTCGGGTCGAGCGCGAGGTTAATCAGGCAGGCCGGATCGCTGGTGATGTCGTACAACTCCTCGCCGGAGCGCTTGTCCACGGACCAGTGAAAGTATTTTGCTATTTCCGGTTGCTCCCGGTTCTCGATTAAAAATGTCAGGGACGGGCAGGCGTCGATGTCGTGGTAGGAACTGTGCATCGGGCCAAGCTTGCCGGGGGAAACGAACTTTTGCGGATCGCCCGCCGGCCAGCGATCCGGCTTGAAGTTGCGAATGTAAATATGCCGGTCGGATCGCAGGCAACGCTGCGGGTAGGTCATGTTGTTGTGACGGGAGGATGAGTGACGTTCGCGGCCGCTGAACACATGGGTTCGCTGCGGCTCCACCCGGCCGGATTTACCCGACTCAAGCAGCGAAACCAGGCTCCGCCCGACCGGTGCCAACGCCGCTTGGCCAAGCGCCGGATGCGTCACGCCGCCTGCCTCGAGAATGGTCGCCGTGAGATCGACGAATCCTACCGGGTCGCTCACTTCGCGACCGCCCTTGGCGCAGCTTGGCCACATGATGGCGAGCGGGACGTGCACGCCAAACTCGAAACAGTTGGCCTTGGCCCGGGGGAAGGCCATGCCGTTGTCCGACGTGACGATAACCAGCGTGTTGTCCAGTTCGCCGATTTCCTCGAGTTGCTTCAGCGCCATCGCCAAGTGCGAGTCGAACCACTCGATCTCGGCGTAGTAGTCGAGGATGTCGCTGCGGATTTCCGGTGTGTCCGGCAGGAAGGTCGGCACGTCGGCGTCCTCAAGTTTCCTGCCTTGCTTAAGGCCGATGCCTTTCTCGAAAACCCGGTGCGGCTCGTGGCCACCTAACCAAAAACAGAACGGCTTGCCTTCGGGACGCTGCTTTAAAAAATCATCAAAGTTGGCAGCGTAGTCAGTGGAGGAAATGCCCTTGATGCGAGGATTCTTTTTCCTGGAGGAAAAGACCGCCCCGGCCGGGTTGCGCTTGAAGCCGCCGTCCCTGTAGTTGCCCGGCCCCCACCCTTTGCCGGTGTAACCGACCCAGTAGCCGGCCTTTTCGAGCAGGTCGGGGAACGTCTTATACTTTGAGTCGAACTTGCTGGCGTGCGTGCCGGCGTGCTCGATCATCCAGTGATAACGGCCGGTCAGCAGCGACGCGCGGCTTGGGCTGCACCCCGGTGAACCGGCGATGCATGTGCGAAACAACACGCCCCCCCTAGCCACACGATCGAAGGCGGGCGTGCGGATGCCTCGGCAACCGTAGGCGGAGGCGTGTGGGTACGACTGGTCATCCGAGATGGCGAAGAGAATGTTCGGCCGCTTGGCCAAGGGCTGTGCTTCGGACACAAAAAAGCCTGCGACAAAAACGCAGGAAACAGCAATTCGGTGAGTCGTTTTCATTTCAAGATTTCATTCGAGGCCGAGGACGTTTTCCATGTTGTACAGGCCGGGTTCGCGGCAGCAAGCCCAGATGGCGGCTCGCAGTGCGCCGTTGGCGAAGGTGTCGCGACTGGCCGCCTTGTGCGTCAACTCGAGTCGCTCGCCGTTTCCTGCGTACACCACGGTATGATCGCCGACCACGTCGCCGCCGCGAAGCGAGTGCATGCCAATCTCGGAATCGGTCCGCTCGCCGACGATGCCTTCGCGGCCGTGACGCAGTTCCTTTTCGAGCGACACCTTTCGCACCTCGCCTAAAATTCCGGCGAGCGTAGCGGCGGTGCCGCTGGGCGCATCGCGTTTGAGCCGATGATGCATCTCGATGACTTCGAGATCGAAGTCGGTGCCAAGCACTTCGGTTGCCTTGCGTGTGAGCCAAAACAGGGTATTCACCCCGGTGGAATAATTGGAGGCCCATACGATGGGAATCCCCGACTGAAGTTTTAACACCGCCACCCTGTCGTCGGTGGTGTGGCCGGTCGTGCCAATCACCAACGCTTTTTTGTGCCGGGCACAAATCTCGGCGGTTGGGAGGGTGACCTCGTGAAAGCTGAAGTCGACCACCACATCCGCTTGCTCTATCACACTGGGCAAGTCGTCGCCGACGTCGATTCCGGCGACGATCTCGATGTCGGGATTGGCCTCACCGCAGCGGAGCAGAGTCTCGCCCATTCGGCCCTTGGCCCCGTTGATGATGACTTTGGTCATGGCTGTTATTTTTTAAGCACACCGCACGCCTTGAGTGTCTTGGCCAATTGAGCGCGGTTGGCCGCCGACATCTTGCAGAGCGGCAGACGATATTCCTCCGTGCACTTGCCCAGCATGGCGAGAGCGGCTTTCGTCGGCACGGGGTTAGTTTCAATGAACAGATCTTTGAACAGCGGATAATATTTTTGATGCAGCTTGAGGGCGGCGTCGGCCTTGCCTGCAACGAAGGCGTTGACCATTTTTGAAATCTCCCGTGGGATGATGTTTGAGGCCACGCTGATGACGCCCTCGGCGCCGACGGCCATGAACGGCAGCGTCAGCGCGTCGTCGCCGCTCAGGATGGTGAACCGCTGGCCAAGCGCGGCGCGAAGCTGGCTTACGCGGTCGGCGTCGCCGCCGGCCTCCTTGATGCCGACGATATTGCTGCACGCCTTGGCCAAGCGCAGGACGGTCGGCACCTCAATGGCGATGTTGCAGCGGCCGGGGATGCTGTAAAGGATGATCGGTAGCTTGGTCGCTCGTGCGATTTTTCGGAAATGCTGGAATAATCCTTCCTGTGACGGCTTGTTGTAATAGGGCGAGACCTGCAGCGATCCATCGGCACCAACGGCCTCGGCGGCCTTTGTCAGGTTGATCGCCTCGGTGGTGGCGTTGGCGCCGGTGCCGGCGAGAATCTTCACCCTGCCCTTGGCCGCCTGAACAGCGAGTTCGATAACGCGGATGTGTTCTTCGAAACGAAGCGAAGGTGACTCGCCGGTGGTGCCGACTGGGACAACTCCGTCCACTCCGCCACGAACCTGATCCTGGATGAGTTTTTGAAATGCCTGTTCGTCAATGCGACCCTTCCGGAACGGCGTGACAACGGCGGTGTAAATTCCTGTGAACATAGTCAAAATGCGGGGCGAGAGTCGGGTGAAACGCGCCGTTTGACCAGCAAGATTTTGGGGAAGTCAGCGATTGAGCAACTTGGGCATCAAATCGACGCCCTTGGCCTTGGCCTCTTTGCCGTAAACCGTGTCGCACTTGGGGCAGGCGGGACTCCCAAACTCATCGTACTTTGGGAAGAGGTGCAGGATGAACACCGCGCCGCAGGTGTCGCACTCGTTGGTCGGGTGAGCCGGGCCTTTATTGCAGTGTACGCAGTACAGCACCGAGTCGCTCATCGCGCTGGGGTACTGGCGCCAGTTGGCTTGATACGCGCTGATGTGATCCGTTTTTTTGCAGGACAGGCAGTAGTAGCCAAGTTGAACCGGGGCCTGTGTCATGTTGGCTTTCCATGACCAAGTCAATAGCGCCACCGCTCCCACTGCAGCGGCGACAATAGCCAGGTTTTTTAACAGGCCGGAATTCTTACCGCTCATATCTTAGCTGGGACGACCTTGCCCATGGCTGCCATTTCGCCCAAATCGGACTGGTACATATAGTACTGGCGGCCGCCGGTGTTCCAACTGTGTACAAAGTACATTTGCTGAAAGCGATACCAATTCACCGAGCCGTCGGTGTTCCCCTGATTGCCGCCGGAGGGCAGACCCTTGGTGTTTTTGTGAGCGGGATACCCGCCGTAGGCCGTGGGGCGTCCGCCACCCCATTTGCCGTCAATGCGGCCAACCAAGTCAGCGACTAAAACCATCTCCGGGCTGTCCTGTCCCGAACTGTGGGGACTGCGAGCCTTGAAGCGGCCTTTTGAGTTTTGCCAATGCGACGCGCCTCCGAAGTGCTGAAAACCAAGAATCATCTGAGGATACTGTTTCTCCCAAGCCGGGAACAGCGGGTTGGTGTTGTACCCTCTCGGCATGGCCCCGGTGTAGCGCAACGCGGGGCAACCGAATACTTTGTTCACCTTTAAACCGCGAAGAGTGTAGGGGTCGTTGTTTTCTTTGTATCCCTTGGGCTTCTTCGATGCTAAGTTGTATTGGGGCAGCAGCGCCACCTCCTCAATGTTCAAGCATTTTTGGACGATGTTGTTGTTAAACCAAGCCGCGCGAGGCGCGGTGTTTCGGCCTTTCAAATAAACCCCCTCGTTGTCATCGCGGTACATCGATAGTCCAATGATGGTCTGCTTCATGTTGTTTTGGCAAACCGCCTTGAGCGCTGCGTTCTTGGCTTGGGCCAAGGCCGGTAAAAGC
>JABGZB010000324.1 GCA_018674955.1 Verrucomicrobiota bacterium
CAACTGGCTCTTGTAGGGCTTATCAACTTCGCCATCGCTTGGTTTAGTGTCCCTTGGATTTCCCAAACCGGGGACAATCTCATGCCAACCCTTGGTGCGATGCGTGCGGTGGTTCAGATCAGCATACCGCTTGGTTGCGGGCTTGCCGTCTTGTACTGCATCACAACCGCAATCGTGGGTTTGGAGGAAACAAAAACCGGCGATCCCACACAGCCACAGGTGAGTTCTCATCCACGGGATCAAGATAGTTCGGCATGACGATCCTGCTTCTAAGCCTTTTTTTATTCCTCTTCCTGGGCGTCCCCATTGCCTATTCGCTGGGGTTGTCCGCCTTGTGCTACTTCGTGGTGCATGAACCTGGACTAATGGTGGTCATGCCGCAGCGTTTGATGGCAGGAATGGATTCCTATGCCCTGATAGCCCTACCGCTGTTCATTTTCATGGGGCAATTAATGAACGCCAGCGGCATCACTCGGCGGTTGATTGATTACTGCATGCTCTTGGTAGGACATTTTCGTGGGGGGCTCGGGTTGGTTAATGTATCGTCAAGCATGTTGTTTGGTGGGATTTCCGGATCGTCAGCATCTGACACCGCCTCAATCGGTTCCATCCTGATTCCTGAGATGAAGCGCCGCGGTTATCCGGAGGACTTTGCTGCGGGTCTGACCGTTGCCTCGTCCACCATGGGGATGATTATTCCCCCGAGTATTCCTATGGTTCTGTTTGCGGTAACGGCACAGCAGTCTGTGGGCACACTGTTCTTGGGGGGGGTAATTCCAGGCCTAATGGTTGGAGTTTTCCAGATTGTGTTTACCTTGTGGATATCAGCCAAAAAAAATTATCCAAAAGAGGATGCGGAATTCGAATTGCGAAAGCTTTTAGTTGAAACCGGCCGGTCTGCTTACATTCTCCTCCTGCCGGTATTCGTGGTTGGAGCCGTTGTCTTTGGGGTAGCCACAGCAACAGAGTCCGCGGGTCTCGGTGTGTTCTATGCCATCGTCATAGGCTGCTTTTTAACGCGTCGATTGACCCGTGCAGAATTTATCAAGGCATTGCGCCAATCTATTCTGACCAGTGCCAAGATCATGATTATCATTGCCTTCTCAAAATTGTTCATCTGGATTTTGGCTTACGAACGCCTACCGGATGGATTGGCCGAGTTGGTGAAAGGATTCGATCTCTCCTTTTTCTGGTTAATGCTACTCATGATTGTGATCATCCTTTTGGCGGGAACGTTTATTGATGTTAGTCCGGCGATTCTTTTGCTGACGCCGATTTTTCTCCCTATGGTGATTGAAGTAGGGGCTCCCCACTTGACCCATTACGAAGTGGATGACCCGGCATCCATTTTATTCGGGGTGGTGCTTGTGGTTGGGCTTGCGGTAGGCGCCTGTACGCCGCCAGTCGGAAACTGTCTTAACGTGTGTTCTGTTATTTCCGGTCTCGGTATTGGCACCATCTTTCGTGGAGCGCTTCCTTTTCTTGCCGCAAATGTATTAACTCTGGTTATGATTGTTCTCTTCCCGTCACTGGTGCTCTGGCTTCCTAAGATATTGATGGATTGAGCTTCTTGATTGTTCAAAACACGCTTGACGATAAATGCTCATGCCTCCAGCTTCGCCATCTAAATGATGAAAAAGAAAGTCAGCATCCTGATTTTGTCGATTGCAGGGTTGGCGCTTGGGCAATCGCAAACCGCGCTTCCCATAGCCGGTGTTGAGGGGCAACCGCTGGGGGGAAATGCCAGCCGTCTGGTTCAGGCGATGGAGTTTCTGGGGATGCCCTTGGCCAAGCCGGTGGGCGAAAAGCTCAGTCAGGCCATTCGTGACCGGGATGAAGAGGCAATTCAGCGAATTCTCGACCCGCATGCATTGGTGGCGGTCTCCCTGAACCCCGAGGTGCGCGTGAAGGTGAGACGCGGGCCGGCCAAGGCCGTGCTCAGGCAGGGCGGGTATACCCCGTTTATCGTGAAGGTGTTCAATGACAGCACAGTGGCTAGACCGTTAAGGGTAACGAGTCCGCAGGCAGGGCCGGTATACTCAGGTGCGGCGTTGGGCATTCTTAAACGTCAGGCCCAGACGGAGTTGAAGGAGAACGAAAACGTGAAGAGCGAGAAGGGGCGGTTTCTCTCGGTGGAGATGTTTAACAAACCGCCAATGGCGGCGGCCCTCAGCGGACTTGAGGTGGAGTATGCCATTGTCCTGATTTACAGTCATGAATCAGGCAAGCGGGAGGCAACATTGCAGTTCGACGTGGGTGAGGGGACGCAGGATCTCGGCTTTCGGGCTGAGGTGCCTGTGCTCTTTGAAGTGCTGCCGGCCGTGGCGGTGAAGCTCGATGTGCGCGATGCAGATGGACGGCCGACGACGGCGCGGCTGGAGTTTCGTGACGCCGCCGGCAGGGTGTATCCTCCGCAGGCCAAGCGTCTGGCCCCGGATTTGTTCTTTCAGCCGCAAATCTATCGCGCCCACGGACAGTCGGTAATTTTGCCCCCGGGCAAGTTTACGATGGAGTCCTCACGTGGACCGGAATACCGCGTCCGCACGCGAGAGGTTAACGTGCAAACAGGGGGCGATGCGGAAATCCAAGTGCGACTTGAGCGCTGGGTGGATCCGGCTCGGTATGGCTTTTATTGTGGTGACCATCATATCCACGGCGCCGGCTGTTCGCACTACGACAATCCCACGCAGGGAGTCACCCCGGCGGACATGTTTCAACAGGTCAAGGGAGAAGGGCTCAACGTCGGCTGCGTGCTTACATGGGGGCCATGCTTTGATTTTCAGCGAAACTATTTTTTACCCGGTGCCGATGAAGTGAGCGAGCCGCTGACACTGCTGAAGTACGATCTGGAAATCAGCGGCTTCGGTTCGGCGGCGCTGGGGCACGTGTGTCTGCTTAACTTAAAAAACCAAACATTCCCAGGCTCGGATGGCACCAAGACAAAGGGCTGGCCATCGTGGACCGTGCCCGTCCTTCGTTGGTGCAAGGAACAGGGTGGAGTTACCGGCTATCCACACTCCGCGCTGCACGTGCATCCGCCTGCCACTGCGAAGTGGTTGATGAAAACGCTGAATGTGGACGGCAACCTCGTGCTTACGCGCGCCGAGGCGGCCGATGGCCTGTTGCCTGAGCCATTCTCGGAGGTGGACGCCGACCGTAATGGCGAATTAACTGAACAGGAAATTTCAGACAGCGCCAATCGTGCGGCAGACACGTTGCCTAACCTTGCCATCCCCGCGCTGAACGGTGGCGGCGCGATGGAGATTTTCGTGAGCACGGCCGAGGGTGTGTGCGATTTTATCAGCGCAATGGACACCGCGCGCATCCCAGAGTGGAACACATGGTATCACCTGCTCAACTGCGGTTTCCCGCTCAAGCTCAGTGGCGAGACGGATTTCCCGTGCATGTCCAGCCGCCGCGTTGGCGCGGGCCGTGTGTACGTTCAGATGGGAGGGCTCAAGAAAATCGATTTTGCCGAATGGTGTCGTGGTCTCGGATCGGGCCGTTCATATGTGTCGGATGGCTACGCTCATGCGCTGGAGTTCAGCGTGAGTGGCCAGGTACCAGGGAATGATAATGTGCGCATGGCCAAGCCTGGTAAGGTGCTCGTGCAAGCGAAAGTGGCGTTTGCGGCGGAAACTCCGATGACCGTAGCGCAGGGGTTGCTAGCTGCAGCCGCGGGGTCGCGCGTTATTGGTGACACCGTCAATCTTCACGCTCCTCGACATCGCAGGTTCGTAAAGGGTGGCGAGCGACTTGTGGAACTTGTTGTTAACGGCCAAGTCGCTGCCAAGGAGATTGTCCCCGCCGATGGCAAAATTCACGACCTTCAATTCAAAGTGGGCATCAACCGCAGTAGTTGGGTAGCTCTGCGCCATTTCCCGCAACTGCATACCAATCCCGTTAATGTCATCTTAGACAGCAAACCCATCCGAGCCTCCCGTGAGAGTGCTCAGTGGTGCGCCGAGTCCGTGAAATTGCTTTGGCAAAATCGGAGTCGGTTCATTAAGAAGCACGAACTTGACGACGCCAAGTTGGCCTATGACCGTGCTGTCCGCACTTATGAGCGCATCGCTGCTGAGTCGCCACACAATTTGTGTTTGTGATGTTTTAAAACAGGCTAATCACCACATTGAGTCGGATAAGTTTGAAGATTTTATTACCATTAATTATTGTTATTATACAGCTCCAAGAGGTATTCGCTTCACCGGTGGTGCTAGGGCTGAAGCATGATCGGCATGGGTTGGCGGAAGTGCAACAGGGTCGGTTGTTGGTGGGGGAGTTGATGTGCGTGGCATGTCATCCTGGCACCGATATGGTAAAGAAGGTGGGGCCAAATTTACTCGACGTGGGTTGGGGGGTGGATCCGTCGTTTATAAAAGAGTTCATTGTAAACCCCATGGGCATGGATCCGGGGACGCAGATGCCGAGTTTATTGAAGGATTTGCCCGAGGCAAAGCGCGATGAAGTGGCGGAAGCGCTGACACATTTTCTGGTGAGCTTGTCGGCGAAGGAATTTGTCCCAGGTGTGGCGAAGGCAGCGGAATATGCGGTGGGGAAAAAGTTGTTTCACAAGATCGGTTGCCTAAGTTGTCATGAATCTGAGCGGGGTGTAAATCTGGGGCATGTACCACTGAAGTATGGAATGGATTCGTTGACGGCTTTTCTGTTTCAGCCGCTGCACACGCGTCCATCGGGGCGGATGCCGGATATGAACCTAACCCGAGATGAGGCACGAGCGATTGCTGCTTATCTCATCAGTCCGGAACGGCGTGGGGGCTCTGGACTGAAACCGGTGGCAGTAAAGGTGGCGGCAGGTAAAAAATATTTTGAGCAGTTCAATTGCGCGTCGTGCCATGAAATGCCAGGCATGAAGGCCAAGCCATCGTTGGCCTTCGAGAACCTTAGGCCTGGTAAGGGCTGTCTGTCGGTTCAACCGAAGGGGATGCCGCGTTTTCATTTATCAACCGCACAACGTGAGACTATCGGCAAGGCGCTGAAGGGGGTTGACAAACCGTTCAGAGACAAGGCGCGGATTCAGCAGGCGATGGTGGCATTTAATTGCATTGCTTGTCACACGCGCGATGGCGCAGGAGGAGTGAGTGACGTGATGTTCAAACATTTTGGCACGAACGAGGAAGGTCTAGGCAATCCGGCACGCATCCCGCCAACGCTGGATGGAGTGGGAGTAAAATTAAAACCGGAATGGCTGCGTAAAGTGCTCTTTGATGCCGAGACTGTACGGCCGTATATGCACACGCGCATGCCTCAGTTTGGAGAGGAGAACCTCAAATATTTACCGATGTTGCTCGAGAAGGCGGATCGGTTGCAGAAGGTGGAGTTTCCTGAGCCCAATCGAGATGACCGTCGCAAGTATCGTGAGGGCGGTCACCTCTTGGTTGGTGACAAAGGCCTGAACTGTGTGGCGTGTCACAACTTCAACGGCAATCCGTCTCCTGGATTGAAAGGGTTGGATTTGTTGACTTCCTTTGAGCGGCTACAGCCGAGTTGGTTTGCGCACTTCATGCGAAACCCACAGAAGTTCCGCCCGGGAATCGTGATGCCGAACTACTGGCCAGGCGGCGAGGCTGTACGAAAAGATGTGTTGAAGGGCAACCCGAACGAGCAGTTGCTGGCATTATGGCATTACTTTTCACTGGGTCGCTCGGCGCGCGATCCCTCGGGCATTCGCGCCGAGGGGACAGGCCTGAAGGTGACTAATCGCACACGTGTGTATCGCGGGCGGAGTCGTGTCGCAGGGTATCGCGGAATTGCAGTAGGTTTTCCGGATGGTGTCAATTACGCCTTTAATGCAGAGAACGGAACCTTAAGCGCGCTTTGGTCGGGCGAATTTGTGAACGTGTCCTGGGGCGGCCAGGGATCAGGCAACTTCAATCCACGAGCGCGCACGATCGAGTTGGCACAGGACGTGACGTTTTGCCGCCTGGACAAGGATGACGCGCCGTGGCCGCTGCGGCCAGTCATGGATAAGGACAATCCGGTGAACCCTAATCCGCTTTATCCGCGCAACCTCGGCTATCAGTTCAAGGGTTACCAACTCGATGAGGAAGGCGTACCAACCTTCATGTATCGCACGGGTGACGTGGCGGTAGAGGACAGAGTGAACAGGGTGGCGGCTAATCAGCTAAACCGACTGGAGCGTCGGTTGCGGTTCGATGCCCCCAATGCGGAGACGGTATATTTACGAGCACTCACCGGAAAGGTTAGGCCGCTGTCGCCAACACAGTTTGCTACAGGCGCAGTGAAGATGTGGGTGCCGGAGGACAGTGCTTTGTTACGCGGCGAGGGCGACACACGGGAGCTTGTTCTAAAACTGAAACTGCCCAAGGGAAAATTGGATGTCGAAATACGTTATGAATTGTTGCGTTAATATCGGACTGGCCGGCGCGCTGGCGCTATTGTTGACCATGAGCACGGTCGCAGAGGAGGTCGGCGAGCGATGGGGCACTGAGAAGAGGGAACGCGAGTTTTACCGCTTGGTAAGCGTGCCATTGCCAAAGGGAGAGGTGATTGAGGCAGGAGCGTTTGAGTTGATGCCGGACAACAGGCTGGCAGTGGGTACA
>JABGZB010000035.1 GCA_018674955.1 Verrucomicrobiota bacterium
CAAACGGTCAACAAAAGTCAATATTACGGCCTGTTTAGAGTTATAATTCAACACAAAAAAAGCCTGCTTCTTAAGAAACAGGCGAACTTTTATGGGTTACCGAATTAACCCTTGAATTTCTTCGCCACGAGACAGGCGTTGTGGCCGCCGAATCCGAAGGAGTTGTTGGCGATAGCGTTGACCTCCATTTCGCGGGGCTTGTTGGGAACGTAGTCGAGGTCGCAGTTGGGGTCGGGGGTATCGTAGTTGATGGTTTGCGGCACGATGTTGGTCTCGAGTGCCTTGCAGCAGACGGCCATCTCCACCGAGCCGGCAGCCCCGAGCATATGGCCGGTGGCGCCTTTTGTGGAGCTGACGGCGAGGCGGCGGGCATGGTCCCCGAAGACGGTCTTGATGGCCTGTGTCTCGCAGACGTCGCCCTGCGGCGTGGAGGTGCCGTGGGCGTTGATGTAGGAAATGTCTTCGGGGTTGAGGCCGCCGGAGGCCAACGCGGCCCGCATGGCGCGCGCGCCGCCTTCGCCGCCGGGCGCTGGGGAGGTCATGTGGTGGGCGTCGGCGGTGTTGCCGTAGCCGGCGATCTCACAGTAAATCCGCGCGCCGCGCGCCTTGGCGTGCTCGAGGGTCTCCAGCACGACGACGCCGGAGCCTTCGCCCATGACGAAGCCGTCGCGGTCGGCGTCGAATGGCCGTGAGGCGTGCTGGGGATCGTCGTTCCGTCGGCTCATGGCTTTCATGCTATCGAACCCGCTCATGGCGATGGGGTTGACGGCAGCCTCGGTGCCGCCGGCGAGCATGACGTCGGCGTCGTCCATGACGAGGGTGCGCCATGCCTCGCCGATGGCGTGGCTGGCTGTGGCGCAGGCGGAGCAGGTGGCGATGTTGGGGCCGCGCAGTCCGTTGTAGAGTGAGAACATCCCGGATGCCATGTTGAGGATCATCATCGGGATGAAGAATGGGGAGACCCGGCCGGGGCCGCGGTCGAGCAATGTCTTGTGCTGTTTCTCCATCGTGCCAAGCCCGCCGATGCCGGAGCCGATGAAAGCGCCGATGCGGTCGCGGTCGGCTGTGTCGAGGTCGAGCCCGGAGTCGTTGATCGCCTCCCAGCCGGCCACCATGGCGAACTGGGTGAACCGGTCGGTGCGCCGAACCTCCTTGGGCGAGGGGAAGGCCGGGGTGGGGTCGAAGTCTTTGACTTCGCCGGCGATGGCGCAGGCGTAGCCCTCGGTGTCGTATGCGGTGACCGGGCCGATGCCGCACTGACCGGCGAGGAGATTTTCCCAGAAGGCGCCGATCCCTTGGCCAAGCGGGGTGATGACGCCGAGGCCGGTGATGACGACTCGCTTTCGTGTTGAATCCGCCATGAAACGAAGCAGGGCAGCCAAGCCAAGCTACCCGGTCTGTCCCGAAATGAGTTTCAGCCCTTAGGTCTGGATGTCTTCGATGAACTTGGTGACATCCCCGACAGTTAGGAGCTTTTCAGCGTCCTCGTCGGGAATCTCGGTTCCGAATTCCTCCTCCAGTGCCATGACCAGCTCGACGATGTCGAGCGAGTCCGCGCCCAAGTCCTCAACGAACTTGGCCTCCGGCTTGACTTGGTCCTCGTTGACGCCGAGCTGCTCGACGATGATTTTACTGATTCGATCTGCGGGTGAATTATCAGACATAAGTTTCCAAATGTTCGGGGGCTTCTTTAAGAACGCCAGCCGTAGGCGTCAAGCCCTGAATCACAAAAAATCAGGGATTCACCCCTCACATCATCACCATGCCGCCATCCACGGCGAGCACTTGGCCGGTGATGTAGCCGCTCGGCTCCATCGCGAGGAACACTGCTGCGTGGGCGATATCGTCCGGCGAGCCAAATCGCTCCAGTGGCACGTTGCCGAGGATGCCCTCGCGCATCTTTTCGCTCAGCGCGGCGGTCATGTCGGTCTCAATAAAGCCGGGGGCGATGGCGTTGACGGTGATGCCGCGAGTCGCCAATTCTTTGGCGATGGACTTGGTGAACCCGATAAGCGCCGCCTTGCTTGCGGCGTAGTTGCTCTGGCCGGCGTTGCCGATGAGGCCGATCACCGAGGCGATGTTAATGATGCGCCCACTGCGCTGCTTGATGAACGGCCGCGTGAGTGCTTTGGTGAAGTTGAACGCTCCCTTGAGGTTGGTGTCGATCACGGTGTCCCACTCCTCCTCGCTCATGCGCATGAGCAGGTTGTCGCGAGTCACGCCAGCGTTGTTCACGAGGATGTCTATCCGGCCAGTCGACTCGAGAATTCCCTTTGCGGCTGCATCGACTGCGGCTGTGTCGGACACGTCCACCGCCACCGCCCACGCGCGGCGGCCAATCGCCTCCACCTCAGCGGCGACCTTGGCCGAGTTCTCCTCCGTACGCGAGACGCAGACCACGTCGGCCCCCATTTTGGCGTAGGCGAGAGCGACTGCGCGGCCGATCCCCCGGCCCGCGCCGGTCACCACGGCAATTTTGTCAGCTAATAAACTCATAAGCGGGCCCTGTTTTGGGTGGCACGGTGGGGTCGTGTCAACCCGCGATTCCGTGCGCGCCGGTCAACGGAAGATCTCCACGACCTCGCGCCGGGCCGGATCGCTCACCCCGAGCTGGATCAGCGCCGCGTTTTTGTACATGGCAGAGTCCGGCGGCGAGTAGTCCACCTCGAGCCGTTTACGCTGCCGCTTGAGTTCCTCGATCGAGAAGATATCCAGGGCCACCGGGTCGGTGCTGAAATGCAGTTGGCCAAGGCGGGCCGTGTAGTGCAGCAGACATTTGCTCTGGCCAAGGTATTGGCAGAACAACGCGTCGGTGATGTTAAGAACCAGCCGGTCGCCGAGGTATCGGCGCTGTTCCGCATCCTCTAGAGCCAAAACCTCTGGCACAGCCACTGAGAGGGCCGAGGCATCCAGCCTGAACCGCCGCGAGTTGTCCATGCTGCCATCGACGAGCCCGAGCAGATGGCCCGACACGCCGGTCTGGTTGTGGTTGATCAGCGGGCAGACGCTGATGATGCGCGTCAACTCCCCGGTGAGCAACCGGGACAGGTGCGACTTGCGGCTGGCATTTTCCTCGCCGCGCTTGAAGTCAAGGTCGCCCGCAACCAGCGTGCCCACGATCGATGACTCGTAAACGACCGACTCATCCCAGCCGGCGTCGCTGCTCCCGGCCAGCCGCACACCGTGCCGCTTGGCCAAGCCGCCGTATCTCGCCGTCCGCAGGCTGGCCAGCGATTGGTCCCAAATAACGATCCGGTCCGGTGGCAGCCGCGCCTCGAGCAGCCCGCGCACGACGGCATCGACCACCGCCTTGCGCGTCCCGCCAATCGGCCCCGGTACCGAGTTGACCTTGATACCGACCGTGTCCGCCGGGGTGACCAGCGACAGCCACGCCGCCGCCACGCTCGGCTTGCCGGTGAGCCGCCGCAACCCCTCCGCCACCATTTCCGCCACCTTGGCGGCATCGACCTCGAACTCATGCAGGGCGGACTTGTCCTCCACCAACACGATGCGGGGCTTGGGCGGCGGGGCGGCTTCCTGCGCTTGGCCAAGCGGGGCCAAGGCCAGGAGGAAGCAAAAAACGTGGGCAAACGGCAGCTGCCAGTGGTTGGGTTTTTCGGGGAACACGTTGAACCGGGTCCGAAAGGATGTGCCTCCCTTGACTCGCCCGTGCCACGATGCTACCACCAGCAGCCATGCGGACCACGCAAAATCACACCGACAGGCCCGGCCGGCTTTTGGCCGCCGTTTGCCTGGTGGCCGCCCTCGCCGGGTGCACCCCGCCCGAGCAAAAAGCCCTTGAAGATGGCAGCCGCCTGCTTGCTGCCGGCAAGACGGCCGAGGCGCTCGTGCAGCTGGAAAAGGCCCAGGAGTTTATCGAGGAGAACGAGATCCTGAAAAAGGAACCCAAGATCACCGGTAAACTCTACAACCAGCTTGGCCTCGCCCACCAAATCATCTCCAAAGACAAAACCGGGGCCGACAAGCCCCGGGATTTGATAAGGGCAAAAGAGTACTTCGATCGAGCTATCGACAAAGGCGGCCAAGAAAGCAAGATTCTAGCGTACCAAAACCGCGCTTGGCTGCACCTTGAGGCGGAGGAATGGGAGAAAGCCACCGCCGACTTCGATGCCCTAATCATGGAGACCGACGGGTTGAGCAACCATGTTTTTAACCTTTGGCTGGAGAAGGGAACCGCCGAGTTTGGCGCGGAACGAATCGACGATGCGAAGGAGAGTTTCAGCAGAATCCCCAACGACCCCCTCGCACAAAATAACCTGGGCACCATCGCATGGAAGCAAAAGAGAAACGCCGTCGCTGCCGATCATTTCGAGCGGGCCATCGCCCTCGACAAACAAAATACCACGGCACTGCGTCACCTTGGAGCGGTTAGGCAGGAGTTAAAACAATACCCCGAGGCACTTGAGGCGTATCGCGCATATCACGGCCTCGTGCCGTCGGATTCCGATATCAGGGATCTCATCGAAAGTTTGGAAGAATATCTCAAGCCCGACCCAATCCCGGAGCCCGACCCGGAGCCGGTCGCTCAAGTTGAGCCGGAGCCGGAACCCAAGCCGAAGGAGCCTGAGCCAACTCCCGAGCCCGAGCCGGTTGAGGTTGTGATCGTCGAGCCGCCCATCGTCGAGCCCGAGCCCGAGCCCGAGCCTGTCGCACCTGAGCCGAAAGTCGTGACCGTCGCTGAGTTCGCGCCGCTGCCCGTCCCTGAGGCCAAGCCGGAGGAAGCCGTTGCCCAAGTCGAAGTGGCCGAGCCAAGCTCCCCCGAGCCGGAGCCTGTTGCCACCCAAGTGGAATTAGCCGAGCCGGCCAAGGACTGGAAGCAGCGGCTCAACCCGATAAAATGGTTCGGCGACGATGATGAAAAAACGACGGCCGAGCGGAAGAAAACCAAGTCGCAAGTTTCCTGGCGCTCGACTACCCCCGTCCCGACCACCCCGCTGCCGAGTCCAAGGCCGTTGGCCAGTGCCTCCACAAACGCCGTGAAAGTGGCCAATGTCCTCCCCAGCGCGGTGGCTTTTCCACGCTACAAATACCTGAGCCCGGCCTTGCCTAACAGCGGCGACCGGCAAGTAGCGAAAACCTATTTCGACGATGGCGATGGCGCTCAAAAACGCGAGGAATGGCAGCGCGCCAAGGCGGCTTACCTCGAGGCGGCCAAGGCCGATCCGGCTTGGTTTGACGCCCGTTTCGAGCTTGGCCAAGCGGCCTACTACACCGGCGACACCGACCTCGCGCTCCAGTCGTTCGAGCACGCGCTGGCCATCCAGCCCAACGACGGCCCGGCGCGGTTTAACTTCGCCATGTCACTTGTGCAGGGCAACTACTACGCCGCCGCCGCACGCGAACTCGAGACGTTCCTGCAGATTGACCCGGACAACGCGCAGGCCCACTTCGAGGCCGGGAGATTGTACGCCCAGAAATTGAATGACGTGGCCAGAGCCGCTGTTCACTACAAGCGCGTCATTGGGCTGAAGCCCGGCCACCCGCAGGCGGTCACCATCCGCTACTGGCTGATCCGTAACAAAACCAACTAACCCCGGCTACCGGACCTGCCTTGCCCGTCATTCCCCAGGCCACGATCGAGCAGGTTCGCAACGCAAGCGACATCGTTGACGTCATCGGCTCGTTCCTCACGCTCAAGCGCGCCGGCACAAACTTCATCGGCCTCTGCCCGTTTCACAACGAGAAAACACCGAGCTTCAACGTGTCGCCGTCGAAGCAGATTTTCCACTGCTTCGGCTGCCACAAGGGCGGCGACGTGTTCACGTTTTTGCGCGAGTTCGAGAACCTTAATTTCGTCGAGGTGGTGCAGCGACTGGCTGAGCGGGCCAGCATCCCGATCGAGTTCGAGATGACCCCCGGCCAGCGCGAGGAGCATTCGGACAAGGAGACACTCCGTACCCTGCACGAGCACGTGGCCAAGCGCTGGGAAACCACCCTGGCCAACGACGCCCGCGCCCAAGCCGCCCGAGACTATTTGGCCAAGCGCGGCATCAGCGACGAGGCGGTGAAGCGCTTCCGCCTCGGCTTCTCCCCGGACGAGTGGAGCGACACGCTGAACTGGGCCAAGTCAAAAAAATACGACCCGGAGTTGCTCGAGAAAGGAGGCCTGGCCATCGCCGGTGACAAGGGTCATTACGACCGGTTTCGCGGCCGGCTTATTTTCCCGATCTGCGACGAGCAGGGCCGGGTGATCGGCTTCAGCGGCCGCGTGCTTTCCGCCGAGCAAAAGGGCGGCAAATACATCAACTCCCCCGAGACGGCGATCTTCAGCAAGCGCCGCGTGATCTACGGACTCGACAAGGCGAAGCGACCCATCCTCAACGCTAAGTCGGTCATCGTCTGCGAAGGCCAACTCGACATCATCGCCTGCCACTTGGCAGACATCGAGAATACCGTCGCACCGCAGGGCACCGCCCTCACCGCCGACCACGCCCGCATCCTCAAGCGCTACGCCGAGGAGGTCGTCCTCTGTTTCGACTCCGACACCGCTGGGCAACAGGCCGCCCTGCGCTCGCTAGACGACCTGCTCGCCAGTGGCCTAGCCATTCGCGTCGCCGTCATCCCGCAGCCACATGACCCCGACAGTTTCATCCGCGAAAACGGAGCCGACGCCTTCCGTCAGTTGATCGCCGACGCGCCGGGTTTTTTTGACTTCCTGCTCGACTACCTCTGCCGACTGCACGACGCGAACTCCGACCGCGGCCGCGTCAACATTGTGCAGGAGATGCGGGATGCCGTGCAGAAAACAAACAACCCGGTGCTCATCGACACCTACGCGCAAAAAGTCGGCCACCGCCTCGACGTCGCCGCCGATGCCGTGCGCGCTGAGTTCGCAAAAAAGAAACGCAGCTTCCAGCGACCCGAACCGGAGTACGACGAGCCGCCGCCCGAGGAGGCCGAGCACCCGATGGCCAAGCCGAGCCCGGTGGAGTTTTGGTTGCTCAAGTTCGCGCTCATCGACCGCGACTCTACCGAGTGGCTCGAGGCGCACCTCGACCCCGAATGGGTGACGCACCCCGCCGTACGGGAGATTTTGCAGCAACACTTCGCCCTTACCTCCGAGAGCCCCGAGGCCAGAATCCCGGAACTGCTTGGTGCACTAAATGCCGACGCTTTCAAGCGACTCGCCACCGAGGCCGTGACCGACGGACGCACGATTCCCGAACCGGCGAAGCAGTTGCGGGACATCGTGCTGAGGCTGCGCAACCAATTCATCGAGCGCCGCCTCGGCGGGATCAAGCGCGAGCTCACCGGCGCGAGTGACGAGCAATTGGCCAAGCTCCTCGCCGAGCGGGCGCAGTTGAAAGTCCTGACCCGCCATCCCCTCGAGCCCCTCGCCGGCTCTTGAGCAC
>JABGZB010000325.1 GCA_018674955.1 Verrucomicrobiota bacterium
CCCTTGGGGGCTGAGTCGAGGTTCCCAAACCGAACACCCTGCTCGAGGTGCTTGTCGTGGGACTGGGCTTTCCGGGGGCCATCGAGCTTCAACTCCACTTCGCCGAAGGTGATCACTTCGCTGGGCTGCAGCGGCGACTCGGCGACCTTGTTGCCGTTGATGTAGGTGCCGTTGGTGGAGCCCAAATCGCGGACGTGCACGTCCTCGCCCCGCATCACCAACTCGGCGTGGCTGCCGGAGACAGACTGATGCGGGAGGGTGATGTCGTTCTCGTCGTCGCGACCGACAGAAGTGGCCTCCTTCGTAAACTCAAACGAGGTCGGCTCGATTTCTTCGGTTAAAACGATCAGCTTGGGCATTGCTCAGTCCGGGGGCGTCAAAATAGCTGCCCAAGTTGCTACAAGTCAACGGGTTTCTAAGAAACCGGCGTGTGTTCTTTCCAAAAAACGTCAGGCAGTCGCGGGAGCGGCGTCGCCCAAGCCGTCATCGAGATTGGGTTTGTCGCTCTTCGGCACGTCCGACACGGGGGTGGCGGCGTCAGCCCCCGAGGGGGGGTCAACGTCTGGTGGCGGTGCAGTGGGGGTGAAATTGCCGGTGTGAACGATGTCCTCGACCTGTTTGCCGTCGAGCGTCTCGTACTCGAGCAGGGCGTTGGCGATGAGGTTCAGTTTGTCGTGGTTTTCCTCGATGAGCTTCTTTGCCAACTGATACCCCTCATCGATCAACCGGCGAACCTCGGCGTCGATCTGCTGGGCGGTTTGCTCGCTGTAAGCCTTGTTCTGCGAAATCTCCTTGCCGAGAAACACGTACTCGTCGCTGTCGCCGTAGAGGACCATGCCGAGTTCGTCGCTCATGCCCCACTGGGTGACCATGGCGCGGGCCATGCCGGTGGCCTGCTTGATGTCGCTGGACGCGCCGGTGGAAACATCGCCGGTCACGATTTCCTCGGCGATCCGGCCGGCCATGGTCATGGCAATCGTCTCGCGCATCTCCTTGCTCTGGCGGTTGAGCACATCGTCCTTGGGCAGCGACATTGTGGCGCCAAGCGCCTGGCCGCGCGGGATGATAGTGACCTTGTGCAGCGGATGGCACTTCTTGAGCAGGACATTGACTAGCGCGTGGCCCGCCTCGTGCCATGCGGTGATTTTCTTGTCCTCGTCGGTCATGGCCATGCTGCGGCGCTCGCGGCCCCAGCGCACCTTGTCGCGGGCCTCCTCGAGTTCGTTCATGTTGATGGCCTTCTTGTCGGTGCGCGCCGCCAGTAACGCGGCCTCGTTTAGCAGGTTCGCCAGTTCCGCCCCGGAAAAACCGGGTGTGCCGCGGGCGATGATGCCGAGGTCGACCGCCTCTGCCAATTTCACCTTCTTGGAGTGCACCTTGAGAATCTCCTCACGGCCCCGCACGTCGGGCAGGTTTACCGTGAGCTGCCGGTCGAAGCGGCCCGGACGCAGCAGCGCGGGGTCGAGTACATCCGGCCGGTTGGTGGCGGCGATGATGATGATGCCTTCTTGCGTGTCGAAGCCGTCCATCTCGACGAGCAGCGCGTTGAGGGTCTGCTCGCGCTCGTCGTTGCCGCCGCCCAGTCCGTGGCCGCGCGAGCGGCCTACGGCGTCGATCTCGTCGATGAACACCAGGCAGGGAGTGCTCTTGCGCGCCTGCTCGAACATGTCACGCACGCGGCTCGCGCCGACGCCGACGAACATCTCCACAAAGTCGGAGCCGCTGATGCTGAAGAAGGCGGCTTCGGCTTCGCCGGCGATGGCTTTGGCCAACAGCGTTTTGCCGGTGCCCGGCGGGCCGACCATCAGGACGCCCTTGGGTATTTTGCCGCCGAGCTTCTGGAATTTTTTCGGATCACTGAGGAACTCAACTATCTCGGAAACCTCCTCGCAGGCTTCATCGACACCGGCGACGTCCTTGAACGTGATTTTGTTTTTCTCCTTGTTAAGCATCCGGGCCTTGCTCTTGCCGAAGTTCATCGCGCCACGGCCGGCGCTGCGGATTTGCCGGATCAGCACAAACCAGATCAGCAGAAAAATCAGCAGGAACGGGAGCATGTTCACGAGAAACCCCATCAGCAGGGTGTTCTTTTCGCGAGCCGTGAACCTAGCGTCTTCGATCAGGAATTTCTCCCGACCCTCGAGCAACCTGTCATTGAGCGAGAACGGGATTTTTTTGCCGCCCTCAACGCGGTACCCGGTAATGGTGCAGAGCGCGGAGGAGTTGGGAGGGGGATACTCAATGTAGCCCTTGACCTCTTGGCCGCTGGTGATCCAGCCATGCAGGGTGGCGAAATCGACTTTCTCGGTCGGGGTGCTGTTGGCCGTCTTGCCGACTTGGAACAGCATCACGACTATAAAAATACCCAGCGCCCAAAGCATCCATGAGCGCGGATTCGGAAAGCGATCATCGCTGTTGGCGTTGGGCTTGTTCCCCTTTATTTTTGGTGGTTTCTCGTCAGCCATTCTCTTCGAACAGAGGAAGATACCACAACAGCTTCCGTCGTGGCAACCTGCAAGCAAAACTATAAAAGCAAGACTTGGGCCTGATGGCTCCCGCTTGGCCAAGCGGGAGCTATTTGCCGCCCTTGGCTGCCGGCTTCGCCCTTGGCTCGAACTCGAAGCCAACGTCGCCGTCCGGCTTGAGCACGAGGAAAGCCTTGAACGGCCGGCCGCGCTTGGAGATGAAGTTCGGGATCAAATCTGTTTTGCCATCCTTGAGAAGCTTGACGACCTGTGCCATTTCGATATCGCGCTTGAGAATCGTCTTGCCGGTGCGGAACTTGCACTCTCGGTCTTTGCCGGTGTTCTTCTCGCAAACGTAGGCGCGGCCGTGATCGTACACGGGGCTTTTGCACTTCGGGCAAGTGCCGATCGGTTCCTGTCCGCTAAAGTCAACTTCCTCCTCGTCATCGTCGTCGTTGCCGAAGTCGAACTCCACCTTGTGTTCGTCGGTCAGCTTCAGCTCCGCCGAGAATGGTCGGCCCATCTTGCTGCGGAATCCGTCCAGCGGGCCGATACACCGGTTGGCCACCAGTTCGTCCGCCTCGGGCAACTCGAACTGCCGCCCGCCCATCGTCTTCCAAAAACTGAAGTCGCATCCGTCACCCTCGCAGTGGAACCGCTTGTACGTTTCCTTCACCACTCCGCTGCACTTGGGGCAGGGTGTCTTCAAAATGCCGTAGTCCCCCGGCACCGTGTCGCCGTCGAACGCCTTGGCGGTGTTGACGAGCTTCTCGGTCATAGAGCGGATCTCGTTCATGAACGACTCGCGGTCGAAGTTCCGGCGCTCGATCTCCTTGAGCTTGTATTCCCACTCGCCGGTCAGTTCCGGTTTCGAGAGGGCGTCCACCTTGAGCGCCGTAAGCAGGGTGATGAGCGACGACGCCTGCGCAGTCGGGATGAGCTCGCGCAGTTCGCGCACCATGTACTTGTGGCGTATCAATTCCTCGATGATCGAGGCTCGCGTCGCCGGCGTGCCCAGCCCCTTGTCGCTCATGGCCTCCCGCAATTCCTCGTCGTCGATGCGTTTGCCGGCGTGCTCCATCGCGCCGAGAAGCGTGGCCTCGGTGTAGCGCGCCGGCGGCCGCGTGGCCTTGGCTTCGACGTTCACTTCGCTCGTTTTCACCGACTCGCCGGTCGCCACAGGCACCAAGTGACCATCGTTTTCCTTGGTTTTTTCGCGTCCGTAAACCGTTAGCCAACCAGGCTTTACGAGTACTTTTCCATCGGTCTTGAACGGCTCGCCCTCCACGCGGGTGATACGGGTTGTGACTAGGAATTCCGCCGACGGATAAAACACAGCGATGAACCGCTTGGCTACGAGGTCGTAAATTTTTTGCTCCTGCTCCTTGAGCGTGGCGGGTGCCGGCTTGAGTGTCGGGATAATGGCAAAGTGATCGGAAATCTTGGCGTTGTTGAACACCTTTTTGTTGCCGCCATGCACCCAGTCGTTATTGAGCACGTCGCTGGCGAGTTTGCCGTAACGCGCTTGGCCAAGCGACTCGAGCGTCTGCTTCACCGTGCCGGAGTAGTCCTCCGGCAGACAGCGCGAGTCGGTTCGAGGATAGGTCAGCACCTTGTGCCGCTCGTACAGCGCCTGCGCGATGCCGAGCGTGTTGCGCGCTGAAAATCCAAACTTCGCGTTGGCATCGCGCTGCAATGTAGTGAGGTCGAACAACGCCGCCGCCGCCTGCTTGGTTGGCTTGCTTTGCTCGCTCACCTCGCCCGCCTGTCCGTCGCACTTGGCCTGAATGCCGTCGGCCTTGGCCTGTTCCCAAATTCGTTCCGCCCGTTTGTGGGCGTCGTCGGGATCTTTCTTGAAACCGTCGTCGAGCCACCGGCCGGTGTACTCGCCGCCAGCGGCGAGGAACGTGGCGTGCACCTCCCAGTAGTCGCGCGGGACGAACGCGCGGATCGCCTTCTCTCGCTCGACCACCACAGCCAGCGTCGGCGTCTGCACTCGGCCGACCGGCGTGAGGTAAAACCCGCCGCTCTTCGAGTTGAACGCCGTCATCGCCCGCGTGCCGTTGATGCCCATGAGCCAGTCGGCCTCGCTCCGGCAACTGGCGGCGTTGGCCAGTGGCTTCATGTCGTCGTCGCTGCGCAGGTTGGCGAAGCCAGTGCGGATCGCGTCCGGCGTCATCGACTGCAGCCAAAGCCGTGAGACCGTTTTGCCCGCCGTTTTCTTCGGATGCTTCGTCTTCGCGTATTGGAAAATGTACCGGAAAATCAGCTCGCCCTCGCGCCCGGCGTCGCAAGCGTTCACGAGGCGATCGACGTCGTCGCGTTTGATCAGCCGCAGCAACACCCGCAGCCGCGACTCGCTCTTGGCGATCGGCTCAAGGTCGAAATGCGTTGGGATGTGCGGCAGCTTGTCGAAGGTCCATTTGCCGCGCTTGATGTCTTGGTCGGGCGGCACGATGATCGTTAGCAAATGGCCCACGGCCGAGGAAATCACGTAGTCGTCGTTCTCGAAAAAGTCCTTCGACTTGTCGCGCGGCGCCTTGAGTACACGGGCGATATCGGTCGCGACCGACGGTTTCTCTGCAATGACAAGTGATTTCCCCAAGATGTTTTTTGGCTGCCTGCGGTTTCAAACGGCGCTTGGCCAAGCGCGGCCAAGTCGTGCGGCGCGCAAAGTGGAGAAAAAACAAAACCAAGTCAAAGCTCAAAAAAATAGCCAAGAGCAGCCAAAAGGGCCAACGACCGGCTCAGCCGTTGGCCAGGGAGTTGATTTGGTTGGCGCCGAAGCCGGCGCCGAAGCCGTTGTCGATGTTCACCACGGTCACGCCGCTGCCGCAACTGTTGAGCATGCCCAGCAGCGCCGCGACTCCGCCAAAACTCGCCCCGTAGCCGACGCTCGTCGGCACGGCGATCACCGGCCGATGCACCAATCCGGCGACCACACTGGGCAGCGCGCCCTCCATGCCGGCGACGGCGATGACGACGCTGGCCTCGCGCACGGTGGGCATGCTCGCGAGCAGCCGGTGCAGCCCGGCCACGCCGACGTCGTTTACGCGCACGACTTCGTTGCCCATGAAATCCGCCGTGAGCGCCGCCTCGTCGGCAACCGGCAGGTCACTCGTCCCGGCGCACAGCACGGCGATGGTGCCCGGCCGCTTGGCCAAGCGCTCGGCCTCAACCGCGATGCACCGCGCGGACTCGTGATGCACGGCATCGGGGAACTGCCCGCGCACGGCGGCGGCGTGGTCGGCGTTGGCGCGGGTGATCAGCACGCGCTCTTCGCGCTCCATCACCTTGGCCGCGATGGAGGCGACTTGGCCCGGGGTTTTTCCGGCACCGAAAATAATCTCGGGGAAACCCTGCCGCAGCGCGCGGTGGGCATCGACCTGCGCGAAGCCAAGGTCGTCGATCGGCGCGGCGCAGAGCACGCGTAGCACCTCAGCCTCATCGACCTCGCCGGCTTTGTAACGCTGTAGCAGTTGGCTGGTTTCTTTTGGTGTCCCCTCCGGGGAATTAACACCGGCCGCGCTGCGGCGTCACGCCGGAAACGCGCTTGGCCGGGAGGGAATCGACCTTGACCGCCCTCGGGCCGGTGACTAGCCTCCGCGCCGTTAAGGGTCGTTGCGCACGGGGCGCGGCGGCCGGCGTTTCCCGAAACAACGTAACATTCGCATCCATCGTGGACTTTAAAGACATCAAAAGCATCGTCGACTTGATGAAGAAAAACTCCCTCTCCGAGTTTGAAATGGAGAAGGAGGGATTCAAGATCAAGCTGCGCCGCGCCTCCGAGGAGGGCAGGCCAGAGGAGGTGCAAGTGCAGCACTACCTGCCGCCGGCCGTGCCCGTGCCGGCCGCGCCGGCCGAGGTTCCTGTCGCCGTGCCGGTGCCCGCGCCCGCGCCGGTGACCGATCCCGAGATCAAGTCGCCGATGATCGGCACCTTCTACCGCAAGCCGTCGCCCGAGTCTGAGTCGTACGTGGAAGTGGGCGACACGGTCACGGCCGACATGGTGGTTTGCATCATCGAGGCGATGAAGGTGATGAACGAGATCAAGGCCGAGATGAGCGGCGTGGTCACAGAAATTCTCATCGAGGACAGCCGCCCGGTGGAGTTCGGACAGCCGCTGTTCCGGGTGCGTCCCACGTGATGGAACGACGCAGCACGATCGTTAGTCAGGACCCACCGAATGTTTGAAAAAGTACTCGTAGCCAATCGCGGTGAGATCGCCGTCCGGGTCATCCGCGCCTGCAAGGAACTGAATATCCGCACCGTGGCGGTGTACTCGGAGGCAGACTCGAACTCCATGCACGCCCAGATGGCGGACGAAGCCATCTGCATCGGCGGCGCGGCCAGCGGTGAGAGCTATCTGCGCATCGACCGCATCATCGGGGCCGCTGAGATTTCGGACGTCGATGCCATCCACCCCGGCTACGGGTTCCTCTCCGAGAACTCCCACTTCGCCGAGGTCTGCGAGAACTGCAACATCCGCTTCATTGGCCCGAAGTCCGACGCGATGAATGCGCTTGAGGACAAGGCCTTGAGCCGCGAGTTGGCCCGCAAGGCCGGCGTGCCGATCCCTCCCGGCTCGGAGGACGTCGTCGATACCGAGCAGGAGGCACTCAAGACCGCCAAGGAAATCGGCTATCCTGTGATGATAAAGGCCGTGGCCGGCGGCGGCGGACGCGGAATGCGCACCGCCCACAACGACATCTCGCTGATCAAGGGCTATCACACCGCCCGCAGCGAAGCCGAAAAGTCATTTGCCAACAGCGGGGTTTACATCGAGAAATTCATTGAGAACCCACGCCACATCGAGTTCCAGATTCTCGGCGACACCAAGGGAAACATCATTCACCTCGGCGAGCGCGACTGCTCAATCCAGCGCCGAAACCAGAAGCTCATCGAGGAAACGCCCTCTCCGTTTCTCGAAGGCAAGCAAAAAAAATTGCGCGCGCAAATGGGCAAGGCGGCCATCAAGATTGCGCAGGCAGCACAGTACACCAACGCCGGCACTGTCGAGTTCATTGTCGATGACAAGGGCAACTTCTACTTCCTCGAGGTCAACAAGCGCATCCAAGTCGAGCACCCCATCACCGAGGAGGTGACCGGCGTCGACCTCGTCAAGCAGCAGATTCTCGTCGCAATGGGCGAGCCGTTGAAGCTGTCGCAGAGCGATATCAAGTTCAACGGTCACGCCATCGAGTGCCGCATAAACGCCGAGGATCCGTGGAACGAATTCCGCCCGAGCCCCGGCAAGATCGAGATGTACTACGCGCCCGGTGGGCGCGGCGTGCGGCTCGATAGCCACGCTTATGCGGGCTACACTATCCCGAGCCACTACGACTCGATGATCGCCAAGCTCATCACCTACGGCACCAGCCGTCGCGACGCTATGAACAAGATGAACCGGGCGCTCGACGAGTATATCATCACCGGCATCAAGACCACCATCCCGTTTGAGAAAGCCGTCCTGCACGATCCCGAATTCTGCCGGGGAGTGTACACCACCAACTTCGTCGGGGAACTCCTCGGCGGCGGCCGCCGGGAACTCATCCAAGAAAAAGCCTGAGCCGCGCTTGGCCAAGCGCCGCCGAACCTTGCCAAGGCGCCGCGCTTGGGCAACCTTTCCCGCGTGATTCAAAAAGGCCAGTGGGATCGACGAAACTTTCTCAAGACCGCCAGCACCGCAACCTTGGGTGCCTTGGCGGCCGCCAACCCGCGCCAAATCTTGGCCAAGGCCGGCAAGGGTAAAATCGAGCCCACCGCCGATTGCATGATCGTCCTCTGGATGGGCGGGGGAATGGCCCACACCGAGACGTTCGACCCCAAGCGCTACACGCCGTACGAGAAGGGCCTCTCGCCCGACCAAGTGCTTAGCACCTTCCCGGCGATCGACTCGGCGGTGGATCACATCAAGCTGACCAAGGGGCTCGAGAAAATTGGCTCGGTGATGGATCGCGGCACGCTCATCCGCACCTACAAGGCCGGCGACCTCGGGTTCATTCTGCACTCGCGCCACCAGTACCAATGGCACACCGGCTACGCGCCGCCGCAGACCGTCGCCGCTCCGCACATCGGCGCCGTGATCTCCCGCACGCTTGGCCCGCGCGACCCGGCGATGCCGGCGTTTATCGACATCGGCCAGCGGCTCGACGTCGGCGAGGGCGAGGAGTTGAAAGCGTTCCACTCGGCCGGCTTCCTCGGTAGCGAGTATGGGCCGTTTCACATCGCCAATGCAGATGAGGCGTTGAATACCGTTCGCCCTCCGTCCGGCATGAGTAAGTCGCGCTTTGCCAACCGCTACAAGGCTTACAAAAAACTGGTGGACCAAAGTCCCGTTGGCCTCACCGGCAGTGACTATCAAAAAGAATCGCTCCTACGCTCGCTCGACAACGCGCATCGACTGCTGACGTCGCCTTCGGCTGGGGCTTTCGACCTGTCGCTCGAGAAAAAAGAAGTGTTCGACACGTACAACACCGGCCAGTTCGGGCGCGGCTGTTTGCTGGCGCGGCGACTCGTCGAGGCTGGGGCGCGCTTCATCGAGTTGACCACCGAGTACGTGCCGTTTCTGAACTGGGACACGCACGAGAACGGCCACACGCGACTCACCGACTTGAAGCGGCAGATCGACGCCCCAATCGCGCAACTGGTGCTCGACCTCGAGGAGCGAGGACTGCTCGACCGCACGTTGATCGTGCTCGCCAGCGAGTTCAGCAGGGACATGCTCGTCGAGGGCAAGCCGGGCAACAAAGTGCGGGACCAGGTCAAGGTGCCGGATACAATCAACGAGCTAGCTCACTACGGCATGCATCGGCATTTCACCGACGCCGGCTCCGTGCTGCTATTCGGTGGCGGCATCAAAAAAGGCCACCTTCACGGCGCGACAGCCGACGAGCGCCCCTGCTCGACCGTCAGGGATCCGGTCGTCATCGAGGATCTGCACGCCACGCTTTACAAGGCGATGGGCATCTCGCCGCGCTTGGCCTACGAGGTAGAGCAACGCCCCTTCTACGTCACCCGCGACGGCCTCGGCCAGCCGATCGAGAGCCTCTACAGCTGATCCCAAGCCGCAAACGATTCGGTCTAAAAAGAAAAATTAGAACTGCTGAAGGTATTCTAACCCTTTGCACAATCAAAACTCCAATGGAGAGGGTCTTTGATAGTGCAAATCACACTGTCTCTCCCCTAATCTGAATGAATCTCACACTGTTTCAGTGAGTGGGTTTGTGAGTAATTAGCCCCTCTACTCAATTCATTCGACTATCTTTACCCTGTATTACATTTAAAAAAGACAAAAACGAGTTGACTGCCGGTAAAGTGCTGGTGTATACACCTGGGTTCCTATGCTCTGTACTTTGGCTAGTTACTATAAGTTCAGTCGAGGGCTATATACTTTTCTGTTAGCAGTTTTCCATTCTGCATGTTTGAATTTACTTGATCATCCCGTGAACTGAGCCATGCCGAACTCGAGGAAAGCAGGAAAGAAAAATGTCTCTGCGTGGATTGAAGAAGGAGACAAGGGCGCGCTTCAAGCAGCGGCCCGTGATCGGGGTATATCCCTGAGCGACCTGCTGGATGAGTTGATTCAAAATAAGCTGAATAACCTTAAAAAAAAGACCAAGAAATTGAGTAAGTAACCTCCAGCCAAAATTGTTATGGACGAGAAAACAGAAGAACAGATAGTCGGAATCAAGCACTCGCTGAACCAGACACTGGGAGAGTCCATTCATCTTGCGGACTCTCAGAGGGAGCTAAAAAAGGAAATGACTTCCTTACGCAAGGATTGCGACTCTCGGCTCAAGATTTTCAAGAAACTGAGCTTTCGGTTTTTACTGGTGATGCTGGCGCTGGTCTCGGTGGCTGCCGTGTACGCGCCCTTGCGGGTTTATTTTCTTGAGAAATCTTACGTGGGTAAATGGCTGGGATGCGGTACGGGGGATTTGGTCGAGAAACATGCCGAGGCCACCGAGTTGCAACCGGGAACTAATGCCGAGTTGGCGGAGTTCATGAAGGAGCGTGCGATCGATCGGGTGATTGAGGGGAGCGAGGCTCAAACAGAAATGTCCTATTTGGAAAAGGTCGCCCCGGCGGAAGCCAAGCGCTTGGCTAACCCAGAGAAAAATCAGATGCGCATAGTTAAGGGGGCCGACCAATAGTTTGGAAGAGTCCGATGGCGACCAAGGTTCCATACCGGCACTGTATCTTTTCCCAAAGCAGGACAAGGAAATTTGTCAAACGGGGCTTCACTCTAATCGAGTTGTTGGTTGTCATTGCCATCATCGCTATTCTGGCGAGCCTGTTGTTGTCGGCCTTGGCCAAGGCAAAGCACAAGGCGGTGGAAACACGGTGCCTGAATAATTTCAAACAACTTACGCTGGCTACCACGTTGTACACCTCTGACTACGATGACTACATGCCGTATCCCAACTGGGGAAGCAGCGCAGCAAACGGTGCCGGTTGGCTGTACAATCCAAACGCCCGAGGCCTATGGCATAATCGTCCTCCGCAAGATAGCGAGGCGATTAAGACAGGTCTCCTTTATCCCTACTCGTCAGCATTGGGGACGTTCAGTTGCCCGATGGATAAGCCACAGTGCGAAGACGTTCAGGCCCGAAAAAACAATGGTTTCCAGACCCTGTCCGGCTACATCATGAATGGCTCACTCTGCATATTTGGTAGGTTGTCCGGCAAACGGCCGAACACTATCAAGCTCGCGGATTTGGCCGGGGAGAATGTGCTGATGTGGGAGACTGACGAGCGTAAGCCGTTCTATTTCAATGATGCCTCCAGTTTTCCGCTGGAGGGTATCTCGCTGCGGCATGCTGGCAAAGGAACCAAGCTGCCTGTCAATCCCGCGAAAGCCGACGCTCAGGTGAACGGTAAAAACTTTCAGAAGGGAGGCGCTCATGTCGGCAAGAGCGATGGTTCTGCGCACACAATGCCAGTAAGCCGCTTTTATTTTTTTGCGCGGGAGAAAAAGAAGAACTGCCTTTGGAATGCTCCCACACCAAATGGCCGTTAAGATGATATTTCCAAACAACAAATCAAAAAGTCAAAGCATTACCAGGTGTATACACCTGGATGCAACACTTGGTCTGTTGTGCGGGTTGCTCGTTAGCCAAATAAACGGATCCTGTCACTGGGTGCGTTGCAATAGAGAGATGTCGTTGAATTGGTTGCGCCGCGGCACCTCAATTTGTTTTCGCAACTACAAAACATCATAAAACGAAAAAACACTACATGAAAAAAAGAAACCTATTCAGTGCATTGATTGCCTTGTGCCTCAGCGTACTTGGCCAAGCGGAGCCGCATAAAGTTGATTTCTCCCAACCGGAAATGGATGGCTGGAAATCAACCCCCACCACCAAGACGATATCCTATTCAAAAAAACGGTATATTTCCGGTGGAGGAGGTGGAATTAGCGGTGGAGGAGGAGGTGGAAAATGGGTCACAGATTGGCAAAAAAACAAGACTGTCACCTCTAGCGTTTTCAAGTTGATATCAAGTGATATTGCACGTATGAACACTGTTAAACCTTTCGCGACAAGAACTACCACGCACGTGAGCGATTGGAATTTGAAGACGACTTTCACAAGCCCTAGGTTGGACTTGACGCTCGATGACAACAATGGGCTGAGTTTTGAGTACCGCCACAAAGCTGGGATAGAAGTAAAGCTTGGTTATTCCACCGACGACGGCAAGAAGTGGAAAACGCTCAATAACACAAAACTCACCGAGTCTGCTTCTTTCAAAATCAAAAAAGTGAAACTTGAAAACATAACTCAGACGAATGAGTTTCGAGTTCAATTTGTCATCACAGACAAAGCTGGGAGAGTCATTGGGAATCCCGCTGATTTCCTCGAGATAAAAAATCTCTATACACCGACTTACTTTGATCCGGATATTGCGAAATCGCTTCATATGGCTGCGTTTGAGGGAAATGTAGCATTAGCCAAAAGGCTTCTCTCCAAAGGCAGGGATGTTAATGAACTGATACGCGGCCATAGTGCTCTTCACGTTGCTGCATTTCACGGGCGTATCGATGTTGCCGCCGAGTTGGTGAAAAATGGTGCGGATGTAAATATTCAACTAGATCCGGAAGCCATCAATGATGTTGAAATCAAAAAATACACGGTGAAAGAGGGAGATACCTTTATTAGCATCGCCAAGGAGCATCACTTGATGCACCCCACATACGGCCCTGTTCAATTTCTCCTGCTCAACGGAATCTGGCTTAAAGGAACCGCACTAAAAAACAACCCGCCTAAATTTGAAGTCGGCAAAAAGGTAACAGTCATCGATGCACATGCTGGGCCGGAATGGTTTAGGCACACCCGCGCATTAAAAGGAGAAGACGGCCAATTAACAAATCCACTTGGTTTTTCCCCTGAATTAGGCCGAGTACTGCCTCTCACTCCACTGGAGTTGGCCTGTGTGAGTAGTGAAGTAAAGATGGTGAAATGGTTAATAAAAAATGACGCTAATCCTGATGGTTCACCAGGGAACCACAATGGTTTGTGGTCAGCGCTGGGGGACTCTTTTCCGTCCGAGGCTACGCGCAATGAGGCGGTTCTCAGCGCCCTAATTGAAGGTGGTGCAGATGTAAACATCGAGCGTGGCAAAGGAGATACTCCTTTTCGTGTAGTTTGCACTAGAGGGCTACCTTACTTTGCAAAGATTTTGATTGATACAGGGGCTAATTATAATTTTAAGGAAAAGTCTTTGGGTAAAACCTCCCTAAGAGCAGCAGCACATTTCGGGAGGACAGAAATGGTACAGTTACTTCTTAATAAAGGCCTTGATCCTGATGTGCGAGACGACTGGGGGTGGACACCATTGCACGTAGCTATCAATCCAGAAACAGCCAAAGCTTTAATTGATGGCGGAGCGGATATTCATGCAAAGGCAAAGGATGGCAATCAAGCAATTCACAGCTTGATTGGAGAAAACATGCTCGATTCAGTAAAGTACTTATTATCACTCGGAGTAGATGTAGACACACATGGAAAAAACAACATCACTCCACTTCATCAAGCCGTGATTTTTAATCATGTGGATGGTGCTCAATTGCTCCTAGACAATGGTGCAAATATAAAGGCAGTCGACAGTAACGGGATGACCTGTTTGCATTTTGCACGATCCGAGGCCATGGTAACGTTTCTCATCTCAAATGGAGCTATCATCAATTCCTTGTCAACAGACAAGACGACCCCGTTGCACTATGCCTCAAATAGGGCTATCGCATTGCTGCTGATTGATCAAGAGGCAAACCTAAACGCAAGGGATGCTGATGGGAGCACGCCGCTTCACTGGGCAGTCTCCAGTCGATCTGATGTAGGCAAGGCATTGATTATGTCAGGGGCGAAATTTAACATCAAAGACTCATCCGGTCTCACTCCGCTTGATTATGCAAACGATGAATCAAGGGTTCTATTGTTAAAAAATGGAGCCAAGTTCGGCAGTCAACTTGTCATGCTTGAATACAACTTGGCCAACCATGCACTGATTATTCTCGGGGTGACCGGAGAGACCTACGCGATTGAATACAGTGCTGACTTGCGAAGTTGGAAAAAATTGACCTCCGTCACAACAGAATCAGCAAAGATAGTGTATAGAGATAATTCCTCAGAAAACTCAGCTAAGCGATTTTACAGGCTGATTTTCTCAAATTGAACGGCATAAAGTACGACCAACATGTAGCAAAAACAGGAAAGCCGAGGTTGACGGATTCGTTCCCTCGGGCCAGTGATGGTTGCCCGTAATAATGGTCTGGTGGGCCTCGGTTCTTTTTTGGGTGCCTGGATTAGCACTCCGTGCCTCATCTTTACGGCACGGATAGTGTTTGCCCTTTTCACCATACATCAAGCTCTTCGCCTGCACCCGTTTCTCAGGTTGACTCTGGGGGCCCGTGGGCCTGCTCACGTTCACGGTGCCAGAGTTGACGCTGGCCAACGGGTTCTGGAAGGACAAGGCGAGGTAGCGGTTTTTGAGGTCGATCAACTTCCATCAATTGATACAGAAACAGACAGATCAGAGTGCTGAGCTGGAGCGTCAGATCTCAGATGAAGCCCATTGAATCTGTTGTGAAAATCAGAATCCCCACTGCTTTACCTCAGCTGTAAACCGTTCAGACTGAAGGGTGGATAATTGGAGAGGGTGAAGGGAATCGAACCCTCGTGGTCGTAAATAATGGTAGATAGTGGTGTTAAGTGACGTAGAATTGAATTGGGTGGGTTTGAGTTGTGGAAAATTCTTTGTCCAAATTCCCGTGTTTGTGAGGATACTGGGTGATGGAACACGTGACGTCACATGAAGCGTTTGCCCGGTTGCTGATTGAACACGAGCCGGTATTCCTTCGCTATATTCTGACTAAGGTGCCCAACCGCGCGGATGCCCATGACATTGTTCAGGAGTGTTCGGCGGCGCTCTGGGGAAAGTTTGAGATGTATGACTCGAGCCGGCCTTTTGTTGGCTGGGCATTGGGGTTTCTTCGGCTCGAGGTATTGAAGTTTCTCCGGAAATCCCAACGGCGAGCTCAGTTGTCGGAGCGAGCGGTGGAGGTGTTGATGGAGCAAGAGGCTCAAGATGAACAAGTTGAGGAATCCGTCAATAGATATCTGACGTTTTGTCTGGAGCAGCTTCCCGATCAGCAGCGATCGATTATTGATGGCTATTATTACCAAGAGTACACCGTCGAGAAACTGGCGACACAGTATGATCGCACGGAGCAAGCAATCTATAAAGCGTTGCAACGGATTCGGGCGAGTCTTCAGCTCTGTATTGAAGGGCAAATTCAGATGTCGAGATCATGAAACCGGAGCATTGGGAATCCATCATCGCCAAGCACCTCGATGGTGTTGCTACCATCGATGAGGTAGCAGATTTGTCGGCAGCGATTGAGGCCGATGAATCGGTAAGGTTGCTTTACCTGCGAATGGCTCGAGTACACGCCGCTCTTGCCACTTCACCTACCGGGGCGGGGCGTGTTGTTTCTCTCCTTGAGGAACGGCCTTTCTGGCGTACGGGATGGATGAAGGCCGCGGCCCTGTTTGTCGTTGGGTTTGCGGTTTTCGCGATGCTCTGGTTTGGGGGGAATTCCCTGGTGGTGATCAAGGATGTGAATGGCGCCGTCAGGTGGACGCGAATTGACGGAAAGACACGTTACTTTGATTCCGCGGGAGCTTCCGTTTCAGCGGGAACACTTGAATCGATGACGCCGGATTCGTCGTCGACCTTGACGTTTGCCGATGGCACCACTGTCATCGTTTCCGGCCAATTCAACCTGATGATTTCGAAGGACAAGGGAAAACTCCTTTCGTTGCGGGAGGGTGTGCTGTTTGCCAGCGTTGTACCGCAAGCTACCAGTCAACCGATGAGGTTGAATACCACCACCGCAGAACTGACTGTCCTGGGGACACGATTCGAGGTTATCGCCGATCAAGCTCAAACTAAGCTCAGCGTTAATCAGGGTCGTGTCGCACTCCAGCGTGTATCCGATGATACCTCTGTGGAAGTTCAAGCTGGATACCAGACCGAGGCGTTGTTCACGACGGAGGCGCCTCTTCAAGTGACGGCCATACCAAACCCTGCTCGGACATGGACAGCGGATCTGGAGCATGATGTTGATCATGGAAGATGGGTGCCCGTGGAGAGTCTCCTGCGAATCGAACTGGGGCTTGATATCGAAGCCGGACTCGTTCAAGAAAAGAATGCCCGGGAAGTATACGCCGAACGTCTGTCAAATGTCCCCGACGGTTCTGGGGCGATTTTCGCAGAGCCGGTTCGAAACCAAAGAGAAACGCTCTACTTTTCCTCCCTCTCGGCAAAACGGAATGCGTTGCGTCCCATCCTGCTTAGTGAGGAGGCCCGGTTCCGAATTCAGGGGAAGGTGAGTTTACCGTCGGAAATCGTGATCGGTGTGGCAGCAACCAATCCGGAACGATTGACTCCTGGTCGCTTCTCGGCTGAGAGGAAAGTGGAGGGTGATTTTGATATTGAGATTGCCGTTCACGAACTGCACACCGCTACTCAACGTGCGGTGGGATTGGAGCTTTTAAGTTGGTTTTGTTTTACCACCCAGCGGGAGGCTAAATTGGCTATCACAGGAGTCGAGCTAGTTGGAAATTGATCAAGAATTTTTGTCCAATTCTCCGGCTAGACGCGGATACAGAATGAACACACGCAGCAGGTATTCGATAATAACTTTTTCAAGAGGTCGTGATAATCCAAAGATAAGAAATGATGAAGATTCTAGTGCTTATTCTTGCAACAGTGATCGCCCTCGGTTCGTCTGTCATTGGTCTGATTGCAGGATCTGAATCCGATCGTGTATCGTATTCATTTCCTCATGTTGCGCGATCGGAAACAGGAATGAAGGGAAGCTTTGAAAATACGAGCGACGGCGTCTTCAAATCGGCGTCTGAATACGCCAAGCTGATCGAGCCTCACCTTGGTGTTCCACCTATAGTTGATTTGAGCGATGGCATAGAGATTCCCATCTTCGTCGACGGTCAGCAGTTCACGGGCGATCCTGGTATTCATTGTTGTGACAATCCAAGCCTGCAAATGGGCGACTGCATGTCAGGTTCGGTCTTACAGCGTTACGAAGGCCGGACAGCGGATGGGAAGCCGCTACCCCATGTCGTTTGGGTCAGCTTCGGGCGTCATGATGGGCGCGGTAGTCTTCATAATATCGACGATGCGGATATGCATCACTCGGTACAGATGATCGGATACAATGGACAAACGGGGGCAACGGCATTTTTCGAAAGCGGCGATAACCGCAAGTGGGTAAAGGTCGATCCCAAAACCAATCGCTTGGTCGGCAAATTGCCTGGAGTGGGTGAACCTAAAGCCTTCAATAGAGCCTTCTCAACCCCGCGAGGAACTCAATGTGTTCAGTGCCATCAGGCGGATCCATTTATCCATAATCCTTTCATAGATGCCGCCAAGCTTCCCAGCGGAAAAACGGTCGTACCAAAGATTGCGGATCTCGAGGCGCCCTACTTTGTGGTGGGCGCTAGTGACTGGGACATGCGAACGATCTATATCGAGGGTAACAGCTGCTTCGACTGTCATCGAATCGGGATGAAAACTGTCGAAGAATTCATTGGCGACGGGTGGGATCCGAATCATCACATGCCTCCTCGAAAACCAGGTAGTCTGAGTGAGGATTTTATGGAATTGCTTGCAGCCTGGGAAAGCGGACCGAAGAACAAGCCAATCTATGATTGGATTATTCCGCCGGTTGGTAATCTCAAAGAGAATCGTGTCGTCGAAGATGATTATCCCCACAAGTCAGATTTCAATCGACCCGATTTGCGAGTTCTCAGGAAACTCGGTGAAAAGCCTCGCCGAATTCCAGAGCGAGTGTCGCGAGGTGACACGACTGGTGGGACGAGTGAATAATCTAGGGATAAGCACTTTGGACTCAATGGACCTAGAAAATCTGGCCATCACAGGAGTCGCACAAATAGGAGATTGAACAAATAATCTTGTCCAATTCTCCGACTAGACGCGGATACAGAGTGAAGACCCACAGCAGGTAATCGATAACAACTTTTTCAATAGTCCAGATAAACCAAAAATAGAAAAATGATGAAGATTCTAACG
>JABGZB010000326.1 GCA_018674955.1 Verrucomicrobiota bacterium
CCAGTCGCCGTCATGAGCATCAAAGTCGTTATCCGGTAAAGAAGGTTGCTTTGAAGCACCCGATCCTGAAGGGCATGCCGGAGGATTGGGTGACACCGAAGGATGAGTTGTACGTGATTGAAAAGATGTGGCCGAAAGCCAGGGCCCTGGCCACTTCTAAGAGCGAGCGTGATGGTAAGGAATACGCGGTGGCTTGGACGAATCAGTATGGCAAAGCTCGTGTCTTCGGCACGACCTACGGCCATTCCGATGCCACCTTCAGTGATCCGGTATTTCTCAAGCTGGTCGCTCGCGGCCTGCTCTGGGCATCAGGTGGGTTGGAGGACTAGTTGACTTCAAACACCGCTTGGCCAAGCACCTCCATTTTGGGAGTGATGCCGAGACCGGGGGCGGTGGAGGCTGCCAGTCGGCCGTTATTTCTTTGGGGAGCATCATTGGCGTTCGAGATGGTGACGTAGCTGTTGAAGTCGGTGGACGAGAAAAGCAGCTCGGTCGGGGTGCTGTGGGCCAAGTGCGAAATCGCCGCTGTGATGATGTCACCGCCCCAACTGTCCTCGATGGTCATCGCGATGCCGAGCGACACACAGAGGTCGCGCGCTTGGCGAGCCTTGGTCAGTCCGCCGAATTTGCTAATCTTGATGTTCACGACGTCCATCGCCTGCAGGCTGTTGGCCCGGAGTAGGATCGGCAGTCCGTCGATGCTCTCGTCGAGGACGAACGGGTGGTCGGTCATCTTCCGGATCGAGTAACATTCCTCAAATGTCTCACACGGTTGCTCGATGTAAACGTCGATGTCCTTCACGGCGCGAACGACTCGTGCGGCCTGGTGCATGAGCCAGCCGGTGTTGGCGTCGGCGATGAGCACGTCGCCCCGTAGCAATTCCGCCGAGACGGCCCGGATGCGTTCGATATCAGTTTCCGGATCGCCGCCGACCTTGAGCTGAAATTTGCGATAGCCCTCGGCGCGGTAACCGGCGACTTTGCCGGCCATCGCCTCGGGGGCTTCCTGTGAGATGGCGCGGTACAGTAGGAAGTCGTCGCCGTAGCGGCCACCGAGCAGGTTGCAAACCGGTTGCCCGGTTGCTTGTCCAAGGATATCCCAGCAGGCCATGTCGATGGCCGACTTGACGTAGGGATGGCCCTTGAGCGTGGCGTCCATATGTCGGTTGAGCTTGGCCAATTGCGTTGGATCCTGGCCTAGCAGCGCTGGCGCAAGCACTTGGATGCCGGCGCGGGCGCCCTCGGCATAGGCCGGCAGATAAACCGGGCCAAGCGGGCAGACTTCGCCGTGGCCGGTGATACCTTCACCAGTCTCGACACGCACGACTGTGCTGTCAAAAACCTTCACCGACTTGCCGCCAGCCCAGTTGTAGCTGCCTTCGTGGAGCGGCAGGTCAACCTGAAAGACACTAATTTTGCTGATCTTCATGAGCGCTTGGGGAGGATCGATGCTGGCGGGGCCGAAATCAACCCGCGAATTCGCTTGTCCAAGTGGTGACAAAAACATTGCCCGGACGGGCTCTTTGCACTAGCGAAGCGGGCGTCCGGAGAGGGACTGGATCATGGGATACGAGATTGCCATCGTGCTGGGGTTGCTGCTGGCCGCCGTGGGGCTGTTCGCCACGCGGGCGTTGCCGGTGGATTTGGTCACGATTTTTCTACTTCTGGCGCTGGTGCTGACCGGCATTCTCGAGCCCACAGAGGCATTCGCCGGATTCAGTTCGCAGATCATCATCATCCTAGGCTCGATCTTCGTGATCAACGGTGCGCTGCTGGAGGGGCGTGTGCTCGATCTTGTCTCCGCCTGGCTGCTTCGGGTCGCGGGGGGGAGTGTCAACAAACTGCAATTGACGACTATCTCAGTCGTTGGCGGCTTGTCGGGGTTCATGAATAACACGGCGGTCACGTCGCTCTTCATCGGCCCGACGATGTCCATCGCGCGCAAGCTCAAGACCAGCCCGTCGAAGCTACTGATGCCGGTTTGTTTTGCTTCGATCCTCGGCGGCACCTGTACGCTCATTGGTACCTCAACCAATGTCGCCGTCAGCGGCGAGATCGCCAAGCAACACCAAGCCGACTTGGCCAAGTGGGTGGACAATGGCGGCACCGACTTGAACGGTGACGGCACAACCGATGCCGCCGACTACCTGCAGTACGCCGAGGCGAACAACCTCAAGATTTACAAGCCGCTTGGCCTGTTCGAGATCACGCCGGTCGGGCTGGTGATCATGGGCGTGGGCATCGCCTACCTGATGCTGTTCGGTCGCCGGTTGCTTCCCGATTACCCCGACGAGAGCCTTGCGGAGGAATTCAACATTCGCGAGTACCTCTCCGAGATTGTTGTGATGCCGGGTTCGCGGCTGATCGGCCAGCGTGTGTTCGAGTCGTCGCTGGCGGAGATGGAGTTTCGCATCGTCAAAATCCTTCGCAAGAAACGCAGCTTTGTTCCAAACACCCGGTCTGTCATCGAGGAGGGCGACCTGTTGCTGGTCTCCGGCAGCGTGGAGGACTTGATGGCGGTGAAGGACGCCAGCGGCATCGAGATTCACGCCGAGACCAAGTTGGAGGACGAGGCGCTGCAGACCGACGATGTGAAAATCGCCGAGTTGCTGATCACGCCCAAGTCCACGCTCATCCGCCGCTCGCTCAAGGAGGCCAACTTCCGGCAGCGGTTCGGCTTGGCGGTGCTGGCGATTTACCGGCACGGCCAGTCGCTTGGCCGCAAACTCGGCGTCATCCGGCTGCGCGCCGGGGATCTGTTGCTCGTGCAAGGCTCGGAGGAGCGTCTGCTCTCGCTCGAGCACGACACCAACCTCCTGCGCCTGGATGCCACCGAGGCGCCCAGCGCCGATCGCCGGCAAAAAGGGTTCCGGGCGCTGGCTTTTTTCGTCGTAGCCGTGATCGCCGGCGGCCTTGGCCTCGCGCCGCTGCCAATCTGTTTCCTGAGCGCCGCCGCGATGACGGTGGCGACCAGTTGCATCACGATGCAGAAAGTTTACGAAGTGATCGACTGGCGCGTGCTCATTGTCATCGGCGGCATGACGGCCTTTGGTTCGGCGATGCGCGAGTCCGGCACGGCCGAATGGCTCGCTGGCGGCATCCAAAGCATCTCGGAAAATCCGCGCACAGTACTTGCCGGGTTCATCCTGCTGACGATGTTGCTGACGCAGACGATGTCCAACGCTGCCGCCGCGCTGGTGGTGCTGCCGGTGGCGATGCAGACGGCCGGCACGCTCGATGTCAGCGGACAGACGTTCGCCATCGCGGTGATGCTCGGGGCTTCGTCGTCTTTTATCGCGCCGTTCGAGCCGGCTTGCATCCTCGTGTCCGGCCCCGGCAAATACCGCTTCACCGACTACCTCAAGGCCGGGCTTGGCCTGACGCTGATCATGGGCTTTTTGGTCTGGCTGATGGTTCCCCTGGTGTGGGGTTTGTGAGGCGGCTCAACCTTACCTAAAGTATTCGGCCAGCTTAGCCAAGGCTTGGGCGCGGTGGCTGATAGCATTTTTGACCTCGCGGCCAAGCTCGGCGAAGCTGAGTTCGTGGGCGTCCGGAACGAACAGCGGATCGTAGCCGAAGCCGCCTTGGCCAGCCTGCGCTTGGGCAATTCTGCCCCGGCAAATGCCCTCGAACGTCTTGACTTCCGCCGCTTGGCCAAGCGCGACCAGCGCCAGCACGCATTGAAATTGTGCGCCCCGGCTTTCATCGGCGACGTCGGCCAATTCGCGCAATAACTTGGCGTTGTTCGCGCCGTCGGGGGCATTGCTCTCGCCCCCGGCGTATCGCGCGGAGTGGACGCCCGGCGCGCCGCCGAGCGCGTCGACCGCCAAGCCAGAGTCATCGGCCAACACGAAATCGAGGCGCGCTTGACAGTCAAGCCAAGCAGCGATCTCTGTGGCTTTTTTGACGGCGTTGGCGGCGAAGGTGCCGCCGTCCTCGACGACCTCCGGAGCGGCGGGAAACTTGGCCAAGGTTTGCACGGCAAAACTGTCGCTCAGAATCGCGGCGATTTCTTCGGCCTTGTGGGCGTTGCGGCTGGCGATGAGGAGGGTGGGCATGCCGGTCAGGTGGCGGGCTCGAGTTTTTCGAAGCTTTCCTCGATGAAGGTGGTGTTTTGGATGCGGGCCAGCCGCGCGTAGAGGCCTTGTTGCTGGACGAGTTCGTCGTGCGTGCCGCGCTCGGTGATGCGGCCCTGTTTGAGTACGAGAATCTGATCGGCCTTGCGAATGGTGCTCAAACGGTGCGCGATGACAAACGTCGTGCGACCGGTCATCAACCGCTCGAGCGCCTGCTGGATGAGTCGCTCCGTAGCGGTATCGACACTGGCAGTGGCTTCGTCGAGAATGAGAATCGGCGATGCCTTGAGCAGGGCGCGGGCGATGCTGATGCGCTGTTTTTCTCCAACACTGAGCCGCACGCCGCGCTCGCCGACGTGGGTGTCGAAGCCCTCGGCGAGTTCGCTGATAAAATCAAAGCAGTTGGCTGCCTTGGCGGCGTCGGCGATTTTTTCGGCGTCGGCGTCGAGGTTGCCGTAGGCGATGTTCTCGCCGACGGTGCCGTTGAACAGAAACGGTTCCTGGCTGACGACGGAGATGTTTTTGCGAAGCGACTCGAGCGAGGTGGTGGCGATGCCCTGCCCGTCGATGGTGATGGCGCCGCCGGTGGCTTCATAAAAAGCCGGAAGCAGGTTGACGAGCGTCGATTTGCCTGCGCCGGTGGGGCCGACCAGCGCGGTCATCTGTCCCGGCTTAGCCGTGAGCGAGATGTCGTGAAGCGCCGGTTTGTCCTCGGTGTACTCAAAGTGAACTTCGAGGAACTCGACTTCGCCGTGCACCGGCTCGGGCAGTGGGTTCGACTCGGCGATGTCCTTTCGCTCCTCCGTGGCGTCGAGGATGTCGAACACCCGCTCGCCGCCGGCCCGGGCGGCTTGGAGCATTTGATTGAGCCCGTGCAGCTTTCCGATAGGCTCATAAAACAGCGCGAGATAAAACAGGAACGCCACCAGTTCACCGACCGACATTTCGTTATTCATCACCTGGCCGCCGCCGATCCACAACACGAGGCCGGTGCCGCTCGCGGCGATGAAACTCATCGCCGGATTGTAGAATGCCCAGGCGCGCATGATGGTGAGCGTGCCTTGGCGCATCGCCTCGGCGCGGTCGGTGAAGCGTTCGTCCTCGTGTCGTTCGCGGCCGAACGCTTTGATCTCGCGGACGCCCTGCAGGTTGTCCATGAGCAGCGCGTTCATTGCGCTCGAGGCTTGGCGTTGCTTGCGGTAGCGCCTGTGCGCGGTGAGGGTGTAACACATCGCGCCGATGGCGAGCAGCGGGATCGGGATCATCGCCATGCCTGCAAGAAGCGGGTCGGTGGCAAATAAAATCGCTAACACGCCGAAGATGCTGACGATGGCGACGGTGCCCTGCTCGGTACCGTCGATGAGCAGGCGTTCGACGGCGTTGACGTCCTCGATCACGCGCGTCATCAGGTCGCCCGAGGCGCGTTTGTCGTAGTAGCTCACCGGCAGTCGCTGCAGTCGGCCGTACACGTCGCGCCGCATGTCGAACACCACGTTTTGCTCGAAGTGATTGTTCACCTGGATGCGGACGCTGTTAAAAAAATCTCGTAGAAAAAAAGCGCCCAAAAGCAGCAGGATCACGGGCGTTAATTTGTCCGATTGCCCGTCGCCGATGACGACGTCGATGATGTATTGCGTGAGCCTCGGGAAGGCGAAGGCGCAGAGCAGCGACAGGACGGCGCATCCGACCGTGGCCAGCGCCAGCCACTTGTACGGCCAAAGATAGACGCTCACGCGCCGGATGATCTCCGTGGTTGAGCGTTTTTTTGCGGTGAACGTTGAGTCGTTCTCGGTGAGGTGTCTGTGCCCGTGGGACATGAGTCGTGCGCTTGGCCAAGCCAAAAGCGGCAGGGGTTCATGCTACCTGAAGCGCAAAGTTTCAAGTTTGAGTTTGTTGCCGGGCGCACTTTTTTGTTTTCAGCGCCGGAGAAATCCCATCCAATCGGCGTGTGCAGCGAAGACAATTTATTCGGGCCTCCGCCGGTGCGGCGTTGGCGATGCCGTTCATTGCCAAGGGAGCCAAGCCAAGGATCAGGATTGGCCAACTCGGAAGCCGCCACGCCCACGCTTCCGGCAAACTGGCGGCGATCCGCAAGCTCTCCGGTGATTTTGAACTGGTCGGCGTGGCGCAGTCGCGAGAGGAGGCCGAGTCGCCGATTCCCGGCAGCGGAGCCTATCGTGGCGTGAAGCAAATGTCGGAGGAGGAACTGTTTGCGACGCCCGGCTTGCAAGCGGTGGCCATCGAGACAGAGGTGCCGCACCTGGTTGCGGCGGCCAAGCGCGCGGTTGGTGCCGGTCTGCACATTCATCACGACAAGCCGGGTGGTACGACGCTGGGCGACTTTCGCGAGTTGCTCCGCTTGGCCAAGCGCAAGGGTGTCACAGTGCAGATGGGCTACATGCTGCGCTACAATCCGGCGTTTCAATTCATGTACCGGGCCGTGCGCGATGGTTGGCTTGGGGAAATCATGGAGATTGACGGGATGATGGGCAAGATGGCCTCGGCGTCGCTGCGCCGCGAGTTGGGCCGATACCCAGGTGGCGGGATGTTCGAGTTGGCCTGCCACATGGTGGACTCGGTCGTGCATCTAATGGGCAAGCCGGCCAAGGTGCACGCGTTTGCGCGCCGCACGCAGGGCGACGGTGTGGCGGACAATCAACTGGCGGTGTTTGAGTACGAAAACGCCACGGCGACGATTCGATGCAACCATCGCGACCCGCATGGGTTTCCCCGGCGCAGGTTTCAGATCGCCGGCGACAGGGGAGCAATCGAGATTCGCCCGATCGAGCCGGGCAAGCTCACGCTTAGCCTGACTGAAGCGCACGGCGGTTTTGGCAGGGGGACGCATGAGGTGAAGTTGCCACGAAGCAATGGCCGCTACGATGGCGAGTTTGCCGACTTGGCCAGGGTGATTCGCGGCGAGGCCAAGTTGGCTTGGTCGTACGAGCACGATTTGGCCGTGCAGGAAACGTTGCTTCGCGCCTCGGGAATGGAAGTGAAGTGAGGTCACTCGTTGTCATTGTTCCCGCTCTGTTGCTGGTGTTGGCTGCCGGGTGTCGGTCACGGCCAAGCGGTGTGGACTACGACCAGTGGAAGGAGGCGATCGAGACACGTCGGGCGACCGCCGCGAGGCATGTCACGGCAATCCCCGGCTTTAAGGTGGATTTGCTCCGAACGGCGACCAAGGCGGAGGGGTCGTGGGTCAGCCTGGAGTTTGACAGCCAGGGCCGGCTGCTAATCGGCCGCGAGGGGCCGGGCATCCTGCGGTTGACGCTACCCAGGCGTCGGCTTGGCCTCACCCATGTCGAGGTCGTCAACAACGAGTTGAACGAGTGCCGCGGGCTTCTCTGGGCGCACGGCAGCCTGTACGCCAACGCCAACAACTCGAAGGGCCTTTACCGGCTTCGCGACACAACCGGTGACGATCAGTTCGACGAGGTGACGCTCCTGCGTAAAACCGGCGGCGGAGTAGGGCACGGCCGCAACTCCATCGCTCTCGGTCCGGACGGTTTCATCTACCTTACGCACGGCAACGACGTTCTGTTACCAGAGGGTTTTAAGCCGACACAGGGATCCACCTATCGCAACTACAGACGTGACCAGTTGCTGCCGTGCGAGTGGAACCGGGTGATGTTCAACAAGGGCGTCGAGCCGCCGGCGGGGCATGTCATCCGCACGGACCAGGACGGCGAACGTTGGGACATGATCGCCGGCGGCTTCCGAAATCCCTACGGCTTGGACTTCAATCCGGACGGCGAGTTGTTCGTTTACGACGCTGACATGGAGTGGGACGAGGGCTCGCCGTGGTACCGGCCGACGCGCGTCAATCATGTTGTCTCCGGCGGCGACTACGGCTGGCGGCAGGGTACCGACAAATGGCAGGCTTACTTTCCCGACAGTCTGCCGGGGAATGCCGACCTCGGCCTCGGCTCGCCGACGGCGATCGCGTTCGGCACGGACAGCAACTTCCCCGAGCCGTACCGCCACGCGCTGTTCATTCTCGACTGGGCTTACGGGAAAATAATTGCCGTTCACCTCATGCCGGAGGGAGCAAGCTACCGCGGCCAAGCGGAGGAGTTCGTCACCGGCCGGCCGCTCAATGTCACCGGGGTGGACTTCGGGCCGGACGGCGCGATGTATTTCGTCACCGGCGGCCGCCGCACCCAGTCCGGGCTGTACCGCGTCCGTTACGTCGGCGGCGAGTCACTTCCGTCGCTTGGCCAAGCGGCAGCCGGCGAGGCCAAGCGTGCGCGCGAGTTGCGGCGGCGACTCGAGCAGTTTCAAAGCCGTCGCTCGATCGAGGGTGTCGGCCTGGCTTGGGAACACCTCGGAAACGACGACCCGTGGATTCGCCACGCCGCCCGGGTGGCGCTCGAGAACCAGGCACTCGAGCAGTGGAAACTCCCGGCGCTTACAGAGTCGAACACTAAGAAGGCACTTTCGGCGCTGATGGCCTTGGCTCGTTCGAGTGACCCCAAGGTTCAGTCGCAAATCTTCGGCCGACTGAACGATCTGCCTTGGGAGGGGCTGCCGATGCAGTGGCAGTTGGTGGCGTTACGGACGTATCAACTGGCCTTCACGAGAATGGGCGGCGGCCGCCCGGGCGATCGAAACCCAATTATCAAAAAAATTGTTACTGCCTCTGAGAAATCGGCGGAAGTGCGGATGGAGGTTTCGCGGCTACTCATTTACCTGAAGGCACCCGGCATCATCACCGGTCTGCTTAACTACGTCGTCGATGCCGTGTCGCCGGAGGAGCGGTTGTTTTATTTGTTCCACATGCGCCATATCGCCGATGGCTGGACGCCGGCGCATCGCCGCGCCTACTTCGCCTGGTTGAAAAAGATGACTGAGGTTCGCGGCGAGCCGCATTATCAAACCTATCTCAAGCACATCGCCGCCGACGCGCTGGCCAAAGTGCCGCCGGGTGAGCGCGAGAGGTTCGCGGCGCTGTTCGTACCAGAGGCGAAACCGCTCGCGCCCGAGCCGGAGCACCTGGCCAAGCGCAAGGTGGTGCACCAGTGGACAATGGCGGACTTCACCGAACTTGACGTCGACTTGGCCAAGCGTGATTTGACCAACGGCCGGCGGGTGCTCAAGACCGCGGCCTGCTTGGCGTGCCATCGGTTTGGCGACGAGGGATTGTTTGTCGGCCCGGACTTGACGGCGATCGGGGGGCGGTTCGATACCCGGGCGATGCTGGAATCGATTCTCGAGCCGTCGAGAGTGATCGATGACAAATACCGCAACGTGGCCATAACGACCAAGCAGGGCGAGTTGATCGCTGGGCGGTTGGTGGCCGAGAGGGACAAGTCGCTGTTGCTCGCGCCCAACCCGTATCAGTCGACGCTCACCCGCGAAATCCAGCGGAGCGCCATCGCCACCCGAAACGATTCCACCTTCTCCCCGATGCCGGTTGGCCTGCTCAACAGTTTCAGCCCCGAGGATATTCTGGATTTGCTGGCTGTATTGAAAAAGGGCGAACCGCCGGTGCGGGGGGAATAAACAGGAAGATTGGTGACTCCCCTTTAGTTTGCTTTAGCAATTATTTGTTTTTTGCCTGAGTCTGATTGATAAATCGGTCGTTTTTGTTAGCTTGCACCGAGTGATGTTACGATTGTCGCTTGGCCATGGAGGCCGCCTGATGTCCGTCGCCGCTCTGTTGGTTTGCGCGATGTTGGCGGCGGGTTGCGGCACGATCGCCCGGAAAACGGCCAGCGGCGTAACGTCGCTGGCCACCGGCACGGTCAAGATCGCGGGCAAAGCCACTGGCAAGGTCGCCGTGGCCACGATCAAGGCCGGCGGCGAGGTGGCGGTTTCGGTGGGAAAGGCGTCCGGCCGAGCGCTGCTCGACTTGGCCAAGGCCGGCGCGGTGACGTTTGTCGATGCCGCCACCGGGTTGGTTTCCTCCATCCCGTTCGTCGATGGCATGAGCTTGAATGTCGCGTTGGCGGCGGCGAAGCTGGATCCGCGCCTCAAGATGTTTGAAATCATACGCCCCTCGCAGGTGCTAAAGATTGGCTGGCAGCAGTTGGCCAAGTTGGGGGACTCGAAGCTCAGGTCGGGCGACGTCATCCGCATGATCCAGTTGGCGACCAGATAAATTGTGAAGGGTCTGGTCGAAATCATCAATCGCGAGACCGAGCGGGTCTTCATCGTCGGCGTGCAACTCAAGGGCGAGGATGCGTGGTGCATCGACGAGTCGCTCGACGAGTTGGAGGAGCTGGTTGGCACGGCGAGAGGGAAGATCGCCGGACGCGGCACCCAGCGGCTCGACAGGGTTAACGCCGCGACGTTCATCGGCCCCGGCAAGGCGCGCGAGTTCGCGGAGCAGTGCAAAGAGGCCGAGGTGGACACGGTGGTGTTCGACGAGGAACTCAGCCCTGCCCAGGGCCGCAATCTTGAAAAGATTTTCAAGTGTAAAATCCTCGACCGCACGGCGCTGATTCTCGACATTTTCTCCCAACGCGCCCGCACGCGCGAGGGCAAGCTGCAGGTGGAGTTGGCGCAACTGAACCATCTATTGCCGAGGTTGACGCGGTTCTGGACTCACTTGTCGAGGCAGAAGGGCGGCATCGGCATGCGCGGCGGCGAGGGCGAAAGCCAGCTCGAGGTCGATCGCCGGAAGGTTCGCGAACGTATCGACAAGATTCAGCGCGACCTCGAGTTGGTCATGCGCCATCGCAGCGTCCAGCGCACAGGCCGCAAGCGCAACCAGTGGCCGCTTGGCTCGCTGGTCGGCTACACGAACGCCGGTAAGTCCACGCTGTTCAACGCCATCACCGGCGCCTCGGCGCTTGCCGAGGACAAGTTGTTCGCGACGCTTGACCCGACGACGCGGCGGTTGTGCCTGCCGACGAATCAAAATGTGCTGCTTTCCGACACGGTGGGCTTCATCCGCAAGCTGCCGCACGACCTGGTCGTCGCATTCAAGGCGACACTTGAGGAAGTGATCGAGGCGGACTTGCTGCTGCACGTCGTGGATATCAGTTCGCCCCAGGTGGAGGAACAAATTGAGGCGGTGAACGTCGTGCTCGGCGAGTTGGGCGTGGCCGACAAGCCGACGCTGATGGTGTTCAACAAGATCGATCGCGTCACCACCCCCGGTTTGGCCAAGCGCTTCACGGAGCAATACCCGAACTCCATCGCGGTCTCGGCTAAGACCGGCGAAGGCTTCGAGGCGTTCATGGCTGAACTGGGCAAACAACTGCGGCCGGTGCGTGAGATGCTGGAACTGAGTATTCCGCATTCACAGTCGGAATTGATCGCCCAACTGCACGAGGTGGGGCAGGTGCTTGAGCGCGATTACGATGCCGCCGAGGCGGTGTTCAAGGCGCTCATTCCACCAAGCCACCGGACTACATTCGAGTCATACATCATCCGCGAAGACAACTTGGCCAAGGCCTAGTATTTCGGGACGTTGGGGTCGATCTCTTCGGACCAGGCGGAGATGCCGCCTTTGACGCTTTTTAAATATTTGAAGCCCTGCTCGCGCAGGAAGCCAAGCGCCTTGAGCGAGCGCACGCCGGCTTTGCAGTGCAGATAAATCGTCTGGTTGGCATCCAACTCGGTGAACCGCTGCTCGATCTGGCTCAGCGGCACGAGCGTCGTGCCCTCGACTTTCGCAATCTCGAACTCGTCCGGCTCGCGAACATCGACGACGGCGATGCCGAGGTCGGGGTGGTCGAGCGCACGTTTCATTTCCTGCACATCGACTTCGTCCGGGTTTTCGTCCGGCTCTTCCGGCTGATCTGGGATGCCGCAGAATTGGTTGTAGTCGATCAACTCTTTGACTGTCGGGTTGTCGCCGCAGATCGGGCACTTCGGATCGCGGCGTAGCTTGACCTCGCGGAATTTCATTTCGAGCGCGTTGAAAATCAGCAACCGGCCGACGAGCGAATCGCCTTGGCCAAGCGCGAGTTTGATAATCTCGGTGGCTTGGATGCAGCCGACGATGCCGGGCAGCACGCCCAGTACGCCGCCCTCGGCGCAGCTCGGCACCATGCCCGGCGGCGGCGGCTCGGGGTAGAGGCAGCGATAACACGGGCCACCGAGGCCTGGAGCGAACACGCTCGCCTGTCCGTCGAACCGGAAGATCGAGCCGTACACGTTCGGCTTGCCTTGCAGCACGCAGGCGTCGTTGGTGAGGTAGCGCGTCGGGAAGTTGTCGGTGCCGTCGACCACGATGTCGTAGTCGGCGACGAGAGCCATCGCGTTTTCGCTGGTGAACGCGACTTCGTGTTTGTCGACGATCACGTTCGGGTTGATGCTGTTGATCGTCTCCGTGGCGGACTCGACCTTTGAGCGATCGACGTCGTCGGTGCCGTGGGCGATCTGCCGCTGCAAGTTCGAGAAGTCCACCACGTCGAAGTCCACCAAGCCGATCCGGCCGATGCCGGCGGCGGCAAGGTACATGCTGATCGGCGAGCCCAGTCCGCCGGTGCCGATGCACAGCACGCTCGCGCCCTTGAGTTTCTTTTGGCCGGCCATCCCGACTTCCGGGAGGATGAGGTGGCGGGAGTAGCGCCTGATTTCGTCGTTGCTTAAATCCATTTCAGGGACGCGCAGCGTACAGCAAGACCAAGCGCTTGGCCAAGCGCCGATTATTCGGCGATGAACCCCTGCGCCTTCAGCCAGAAAACTAGTTCGCTGGCCCAAGGATGAGTGTTTTTGAACGGCGGATTATCGGCGAGGCCAAGTCCGTGGCGGCCCTTTTGATAAACATGCAGCGCGAACGGCACGCCGGCTTTGCGCAGTGCGGCCGCAAATTGTAGGCTGTTCTCCACCGGAACCCCCTTGTCCGCGGCCGTGTGCCACAGGAACGTCGGCGGCGTGTCGGCCGTGACCTGCAGTTCGTTCGAGAGCAGCTTGACCAATTCCGCCGCCGGTTTATCGCCGAGCAGATTACGCTTGGAGCCGCGGTGCGTGAACTCGCCCATCGAGATCACCGGGTAACAGAGGACGCCCAAGCTTGGCCGCGAACTGACGCGGTCGATCGGGTCGGCGGCCTGCGGGTTTGCGTCGTCGTAATGCGTCAAGAGCGTCGAGGCCAGATGTCCGCCGGCGGAGGAACCCATGATGCCGATCTTGTCCGGGTCGATGTTCCAGCGCTTCGCATTGGCGCGGACGGTTCGCAGCGCGCGCGCCGCGTCGCCCAGCATGATCGGGTGCCGGTAACCGGCCGAGCCAAGCCGGTACTTGAGCACGAACCCGCTGACGCCGTGCTGTTGCAGGAACTGCGCGTAAGTCGCGCCCTCGTGCGCGGCCAGTCCGCCGTAACCGCCGCCGGGGCAGATGACAATCGCCGAGCCGGAGTTATTGCCGGCCGGGGCAAGGAACGGCGTCAGCGTCGGGATGTCGCGGGGTGAGTCGCCCTTGGCACCGGGCGTGCCGTTTGGCCAAAGCGGCTGTTCCTTGCCTTGGGCGAACGCACCGGAAACCAACGCCAGTGCCACAATCGAAGTCGTAAGAGTTTTCATGAGAATCCAACGAGCCGGGAAACTACAGCCTGTCACTCAAAGAGAAAAGCCCGCGCTTGGCCAAGCGTCCCTGAAAATGTCATCCAGCAAGATTGAGAAATTTTTTACCACGAAGAACACGAAGGGCACGAAGAGGGAGGGATTAGAAATCTTCGTGTCCTTCGTGGTGGGATTGTCACTCGCGGTTTTTGGTGTCGATGGTGAGGGTGACGGGGCCGTCGTTGATGAGGGCGACTTTCATGTCCGCGCCGAACTCGCCGGCCTGCACCGCTTGGCCAAGTTCGCTTTCCAGCGTGGCGATGAATTGTTCGTACAACGGGATGGCGACCTCCGGCTTGGCGGCGCGAGTGAAGGAGGGGCGGTTGCCTTTTTTTGTACTGGCGTGAAGGGTGAACTGGCTGATGACCAGCACGCCGCCGCCAACATCGGCGAGGGAGTTGTTCATCAGTCCGTCGTCGTCGTTGAAGACGCGCAGCCGAGCGATCTTGCCGCAGAGCCACTCGATGTCTTCGGCGGTGTCGTCGTCCTCGATGCCGAGCAGCACGACGAAGCCAAGGCCGATTTTGCCGCGCACTTGGTCGCCGATGGTGACAGAGGCTTCGCTCGCCCGCTGGATGACTACCCGCATGTCGGCGGGAGGATATCCGAATGCCGGTGTCGGCGCGAGAGGAGAGCGCGTGTGCTCCCCTCCTCTTGGGCGGGCGAACTATCGCGCTGAAGGCAAGCACAAAGCTGCCTGTGCAAAAAACTTTTTCTCTCGCGGCGTCGGAACGCTTCGTCGTAGCGTGGTTGCACTGATGAGCGACACGCCATCCAACAACGACACTAACCCGCAGCCGTTCGACATCGAGACGGTGAGCGACTTGCGCGGGCTGCGGTTGTTCATCGAACGCTACGAGCGGGAGATCCTGCGGCCGATCG
>JABGZB010000327.1 GCA_018674955.1 Verrucomicrobiota bacterium
TGGGGAACCTTTGACCTGTCACCATGGGAGACGTGGCTCGAGGACTCGATCGACACGCTCAGGCGTTTTCCGCTGGATCGCTTTGACTGGCGACACACCAATCATCATCGGAAAGATTTGATCCTGTTATCCGACCATTGGGCCGACGCCTATGACGACAAGTTTCGGGGCAGGGGATATCGAAACAACGGCAAGGTGTTGCCGGTGGACGAGCGTTTTGTTAACCATTGGAATGCTAGTCCGTGGGAGTTGGACACCGGCGGCGGCGGACACGGCATCGGCTCGGGAACGGTGTATACGCTGCCCTACTACATGGGTCTGTATCACGGCTTCATCGCCGCTGACTAACGCGCGGAGTGTAACCATGGGTACATGTCGGAAACCGTTGGATGCATTGACGTCCCGAAACCCCGCGTCGTGGCTTACCATCTTCGGCCCGGGGGCGATCATGGCCTCACTCACGATTGGGTCCGGGGAGCTCATCTTTTCTTCCCGGGGAGGGGCGGTTTTTGGGTATCAACTGCTCAGTTTGTTTCTTGCGGTTTGTGTTTTCAAGTGGGCTCTGGTTTTCGCCACCGCCCGCCACATGCTCCTTACCGGAGCGCATCCGTTCCAAAGATGGATGGATTTGCCCGGCCCACGCGGATGGCTTCCCATGGCATTTCTGTTGTTGGCCATCGTGTCGTTTCCAGTCTGGGTGAGCTTTCACGCGGGGACGCTCGGCACTTTGGCTTCTGGTCTGTTGCACCCACAAACATCCGACACCGGTACCCACCTCCTGTGGGGGATTGTCATCCTACTTGTCGTGATTGGACTGACTTTCACCGGCAGCTACAAACGACTGGAGAAACTCCAGTTGCTTTTTGTCCTGCTCATGCTGGTCGCTGTGACGGTGTCCCTGTTTTTGATCAACCCGGAATGGGGTGAGTTGTTGGCCGGTTTTGTAAATGTCGCTCCACCCGATTACCCGGGCTGGATTACAGAGCACCCTGATATTTCAAAGCGGCCGGTTTGGGTTGAGCTTAGTTCCTACGTCGGGGTGATAGGGGGGGGGCGGCTTCGATTACCTCGCTTACGTCACCTACTTGCGTGATAAGCAGTGGGGTCTGGCATCCAACGAAAAGTCTGACCCAGTGCCGTTGGATGCTCATGATGAAACGGCCAGGACCCGATTGCGTAAATGGTGCCGCGCACCCCTGATTGACTGCACCTTGAGCTTCACAATCGTACTGCTTTTCAGTGCGGTTTTTGTGGCTTGTGGAAAAGAGATTCTTGGCGCAGCGCACAACGTTCTGGACGGCAACAACCTCCTAAATCTACAGGTGGAGTTCGTTGAAGGCACCTCACAGTGGTTGCGCACGTTTTATTTCGTGGGTGCTTTTCTGACGTTGTTCGGCACGCTGTATGGGACTATCGAGGTGGCGCGCGCCGTGATGCGCGAATTACAAAACGCCATCCTCACCCCGGCTAACCTGTTCACCGCCGTGCTGGCTTGCGGGATCATTTGTATTCTCTCCTGTTGGGCCGACCGGCGTTGCCTGGCAGTTCCATTCAAGACACGCCTCCTGCTCACTCTCCTAAACGCGATTGCTGCCGTTCTGTTCATCGTGCTTGGCATCAAGGCCTACTGAGATCACAGCGGGTGGATGGCGTTCCTCATTTTGGCATTCACAATTGCCGCCGCCTGGCTTGTGGCGTTCTTGCTCAACCGCCGCCTGGCCAAGCGCGCGGTCGATTGAGGTTTGATTGTGCCTTGACACCGATGTTTCAACTTGTCTAAATTCCTGTTCAAAATGAGCCCGGATGTTTTCATTAGTTACTCCCGTGAAGACCAGCAGCAGGTGGTCAAAATGGTGGAGTACTTGAGAGGGCAGGGGATTTCTGTCTGGATGGACGAGACGGATATTCACGGTGCCACAATTTGGACCAAGGAAATCGTCGAGGCCATTCGCGCCAGCTCTCTCTTTATTCTCGCCATTAGCGGTCACTCAATCGGCTCGAAAAATGTCGTTAAGGAACTCGCCTTGGCCAGCGAGCGGGAGAAAATCATCCTGCCGATCTATCTCGAACAGTGCGATATCCCGGAGACGATGGAGTACCAGTTGGCCGGCATCCAGAATATCGCGCTGTACACGCTCGACAAGGCCAAGGCTTACGAGTTCGTCCACCAAACGATTCGCCGCCTCGGCGTTGGCCAACCGAGGCAGGATGAAAATCAAGCGCTTGGCCAAGCGGCGGACGCGCCAAGTCAGAGGCACGGTTCGACCATCACGGGTCATATGCCTCCGCCCAAGGCGAAAGGTTCCGGTAAGTGGATCGCCATCGCTGCCGCAGCGGTTGTCTTGGGCATCGCCGGATTTTTCCTGACCAAGGGAGGGATTGATGCCCAAGCCCCTGCAACGCCATCCTCGTCCCCTGTAACGTCAAACATTTCACAGTCAGTCGATGGTTCTCACCGAATTGCCCTGTTGCCGTTTGAGGTGAATGCCGCCAAGGAGGAAGACAAGTGGGTTGGGGGCGGGATGGATAACGAACTGAAAACCGCGCTTAACAAGATTGACGGCGTTACCATCATCGCAGGTCTGTCGGTAAACATGTATCGCGGAGCCAACCGGGATATATCCAAAATCAAATCCAACCTGAATGTCGGCTACATTTTCGACGGCTCCATCACCGTCACCGGGGGCAAGACTTCACTGAATTTGGATTTCATCAAAGCGGACGACCTTTCCACGGTTTGGAGCGAAACCATCCAAGCTACCCCCGACACCGTCTTCGATGGCAAGAGTCAGATTGCGGCCAAACTTGCAAGTTCCTTGGATATCCAACTCGGCGCGAAAACCGCCAAGGACATCGAAACAAAACACACTGAGAGCGCCGAGGCCTTCCGGCTCTACACGCAGGGTAGGACACTTTGGATGACCCGATCACAGGCCGGCATGAAACGGAGTATCACCCTCTTCGGGCAAGCCATCGCATTGGACGATAAATTTGCATTGGCATACACCGGGATCGCCGATGCCTACAGCATGCTTTGCCAATACGGGTATCTTGACTATGAAGACGGTTATCCGAAAGCGCGTTTAAGCGTGCTGGACGCCATCACGAGAAAACCCGATTTGGCGGAAGCCTATATCTCTCTCGGTTGGATTCAGTTTGCCTATGAATGGAAACTAAAAGACTCCGAGGAAAGCTATCGCAAAGCGATCAAGCTGAATCCAAAAATCGCCCAGGCACATCAATGGCTGGGACTCAATATACAAACACAGGGTAGAAAACAGGAGGCAAATGAATCCTTGATGCGAGGGCTGAATCTGGATCCAAACCACTTGGTTATAAATGCTAACTTATGTATGAATACGTTTCATTTGGGGGAGCTTGATGAAGCTGAAAAATATGCCAAGAAGGCACTTAACATTAATCCCAATTTTTTTGATAGTTGGATCTTCCTCTATTCAATCTATCTCCAAGAAGGGCAGCGGGAAAAAGAAATCACCGCATTGATTAAGGAAATTGAAGAAATGCCCAATAAAAATTCATCCAAATTTGGGATACTCGTTCACTACCATCGAGACAGGGATCAAAAGAAGTCAGATGAATACTATGAGTTGGCAGACAAATACGACAAAACAGTAAACAACACAGCTCTCCAAGACAGATTGCTCGTAAAAATCGGATTCGATGATTACATGATACTGGCGGAGGAGGCTTATGAGAATAATACGTTGCCATTCAACTTTGAACACACTCTTTTCATAAAAGAGCATAGAGACAATCCCAAGTATAAGGCGTTTGTCGAAAAGATACGCAAAGGAAAGTAGCGCGCAGTGAACCAGGACGTATTCATCAGCTATTCGCGCGAGGATCAACAACAGGTGAACCGATTGGTGGGCTATCTTCGCGAACAGGGCCTCAACGTCTGGATGGATGAAACCGACATCCACGGCGCCACCATGTGGACCGAGGAAATCGTCGAGGCCATCCACGGTTGCACTCTGTTCATCCTCGCCATCAGCAGCCACTCCACCGGTTCCAAAAATGTTGTCAAGGAACTGGCGTTGGCCAGCGAGCGAGAAAAGAAAATCCTCCCTCTATATTTGGAGGAATCTCAGATTCCGAAAAACATGGAGTACCAGTTGGCCGGCATCCAGAATATCGCGCTGTACACGCTAGATAAGGCCAAGGCCTACGAGTTCGTCCACCAAACCATCTGTCGCCTGGGCGTTGGCCAAACGCAACCGGACGACCAAGCGCTTGGCCAAGCGGCACCGGCTCCCACCCCGGGCCACATGCCGCCGCCCAAGGCCAAGGCCAACGCAGGCAAATGGATCGCCATCGCCGCCGGTGTGGTTGTCCTGGCCGTGGCCGGTTTATTCCTGATCAATGGCGGGGATAAGTCGACAAGTAAAACACCTCCGCCCACTACCGTTGCTCCGGCTCCAACCGGAGAAAACGCGCGGATTGCGCTCCTCCCGATCGAGGTCAACGCCCCCTCCGAGGACGACCAATGGGTGGGCGGCGGCATGGGCACTCAACTCAAGGCGGCGATCAACAAACTGGACGGAGTCACGATTATCTCGGGGGTCTCTGTGAATGCCTTTCGCGGTACGAACCGTGACATCAACAGGATTCGCGAGAATTTGAGGGTAAACTACATCCTCGACTGCGAGATGGCGGTCGTGGGGAAAACCGTCACTGCGATCGTAGAGTTCATCAACGCCAACAACTCCCAAGCCGTTTGGAGCAAGACTTACGAGGATGGCATCGATTCCATCTTTAACATCAAATCGGATATCGCCGCGAAGATTGCAAACTCCATCGGCATCGATGTGGAATCCGCCACCGCAAGCGCCATCAGCAATGTACCGACCGCGAGCTCCGAGGCGTTCAAGTTGTACACCCAGGGCCGGACATTGTGGCTCACCCGAAGCCAAGCCGGGATGAAACAGAGTATCAAGCTGTACGAGCAGTCCATCAAGCTGGACGATCAATTTGCACTTGCCTACGCCGGCATAGCGGATGCTTACAATATGCTAAGCCATTACAGCCACTTGGAGTATGATGACGGGTATCCCAAGGCCAGAAATTATGTTCTCGAGGCAATCACCCGCAATCCCAATCTGGCGGAAGCGTATATTTCGCTCGGCTGGATTCAATTTGCCTATGAATGGAAATTGAAGGATTCCGAGAAGAGCTACCGTAAAGCCATTCAACTGAATCCGAAGGTCGCCCAAGCTTATCAATGGCTGGGAATTAATTTGAACTCCCAGTTGCAATACGATGAAGCCTACGAGACATTTAAGCATGGCCTTGAGTTGGACCCAAACCACCCTGTTCTCCTACTAAATTTTTCGAATACGGCATCGGAACTCAATAAGTTCGATGAAGCCATCACAGCACTTAACAAAGGGTTCAGCATTAATCCTAATTATAAGGTTCTTTGGCATTCACTTTACCAAGTTTTTGTTATGAAAGGTAATAGTGAATCAGACATATCAGAATTGATTAATGAAATTGAGACACTGGAGGACAAGAACGAATCCATATATGCACCACTTACTCACTATTATCGAAACAAAGATAACGCCAAATTTGACCGTTATCTTGCGGAGTGGAAGGATGACAACAAAACCCGGAACAGTTCAGCATTTCAGATGTTTAAACTATACGAAATTGGAATAGACAGTTTTATTGAACAGGCGGAAATTGCTTACGAGAACAATCGACTCGCTTTCGGATTCACTCACGATTTGTTGCTAATCGAGCATCGAAATAATCCCAACTACAAAAAATTCGTGGAGAGAATTAGCAAAGGGAAGTAGCCCGTCATGAAACCGGACGTTTTTATCAGTTACTCGAGGGAGAACCAGAAGGAAGTCATCAAACTGGTTGAGTATCTGCGTGAACAGGGGCTTGGCGTCTGGATGGATGAAACCGACATCCACGGGGCAACCTTGTGGACCAAGGAGATCGTCGAGGCCATCCGCGCCTGTTCGCTATTCATCCTCGCAATCAGTAGCCATTCGACCGGGTCGAAGAACGTCGTCAAGGAACTCGCCCTGGCCAGCGAGCGTGAGAAGATCATTCTGCCAATCTATCTCGAGCAGTGCGATATCCCGGAAACAATGGAGTACCAGCTGGCCGGGATTCAGAACATCGCGATGTACACGCTCGAGAAGTCCAAGGCATACGAGTTCGTCCACCAAACCATCCGTCGCCTGGGCGTTGGCCAAGCGCAGCAAGACGACCAAACGCTTGGCCAAGCGGAAGCCACACCCAGCGCGGGGCACGGCACCGGCGTGGGCCACATGTCCCCGCCCAAGGCGAAGGTCAACAACGCCAAATGGATCGCCATCGCCGCCGGGGTGGTGGTGGTCGTGGCCGGAGTATTCCTGACCAAGGGCAGCGGTGGGGCACCCGCCCTGAAGGCTCCTGCAACAACAAGTTCGCCAGTTGCACCGGTGGATGGTTCGATCCGCATTGCGGTATTGCCGTTTGAAAACCTCTCCACGGACGACAACCAGACCAAGTGGGCCGACCTGATTTCGCAGGAGATCATTGGCAGCCTGGCGCCCATAAACGGCGTCACGCCCATCGTTTGGTCGTCGGTAAACAAGTATCGCGGTGAACAGAAGGATATCGACCAGATTACCCGCGACCTAAATGTGCAACGCATTCTCGATGGTCGAGTGGTAGCGCAGGGCGGGCAGATTGAAGTGTCGTTCAACCTTACCGATACGCAGACCAAGTCGTTCATCTGGAACCACAAGGAAAGCGGAATGCAGAACGATTTCTTCAAGCTCCGCGATGCCATCGTAGCTAAGATCACCTCTACGCTGAAACCGAACGAAGCCCCACAATCCACAACCACGTCAGTTCCCACCGAAAATATCGAGGCCTACAAGCTTTACCGAAAAGCCCGTGATCTCTGGGGCACTCGCGGCGAAGCCGAGATGAAGCAAAGCATCAAACTGTACAAACAGGCTATCGAGATGGATCCCAATTTCGTGGAGGCGTACTGCGGCCTGGGTGATGCCTACGCGATGATGATCCCCTACGACTATGTCCCATCAGATCAAGTCAGGGCGACAACTCAACTGGCCGAGGATGCATTTTTCAAAGCGATTAAAATTAATCCAAAATACTCAGGAGCTTATCCTGCGATGGGCTGGCTGGAGACTATGGTGAAACACCGACATGACAAGGCACTCGAACATTTTGATGAGGCGCTCAAACACAACCCGAGCAACGTTCAGGCGTTGATGTGGAAAGCAATCACTTGCCGGGCGATCAAAAGATCCAAGGAAGCCATTCAGTCATCTTCCAGGGCCATTAAGTTGGATCCCAACAATCACGTTGCTTACATGCTCTTATGCTGGGATTATGCATCCGATTTTCAATATGAGTACGCAGAAAAGGCGGCAAAAAAATCCGTGTCCCTGAAACCAGATTATGGGATGGGGCAAAATGCCCTGTTCAACGCGCTTGCGATGCAGGAGAACAAAAAGGAAGAACTCACAAAACACATTGAAAGCCTTGAATCCCTTTCGAACAAAGATTGGAGTATTGAACAAACCATTTTCATTTACCACTACTACTTTGGCACGAAGGAGTCATTCCGGAAAGCAGCGGATTATATGAAAAAGAAGGCTGAACTCTCGAATTACGAATTAAAAGGATTCCCGCTCTATTTTTTCTGCACCGGAGAAAAGGAATTGGGATACACATATCTTGAGGAGGGGGTGAAGAATGGAGGCATCCCACTTATGGGAAATCACCGTTTTTCCATTGAATGGAGTGTCATCAAGGATGATGATCGGTACAAGGCACTTTACGGGGACAATTACTGAGCCGCTATCTTCGCATTCAATTCCTCCAACTTGTACGGAGTGAAGCGTATCAACAACGCCTTCACGTCTCTTCCCTGCTTGTCCTTCAAGTCCAACTTGGCTCCATTTTCCAGCAATAGTTTGAAGATGGATTTGTAGTTTTCGATGGCTTTTGTACCGTCGATACCCTTAGTCCAGCCGTCCAGATATTTGCCGCCCAACTTGATCGCTGCCACATGAATGGGTGAGTGACCGTATTTGTTTTCCTGCACGTTGGGGTCGGCTCCGGCTTTTAACAATTTCTCAATATCCGGGAAAACTCCGCTTCGACAAGCCATATACAAGGGTGTCCTGGCGAACTTGTCACGGTGGTTGATGTCGATACCCTTTTCGATTAGCAAAGCTGTGGCATCATACCTACGGAGGTTGACTGGAGCGCGCTGAACGGCGGTGAAGAGTGCGTTTTGCCCGTATTGATCCGTGATATTCACATCTGCGGCATCTTGTAGAAATTTCTTATTACGGAGAATATACGATTCCACCAGCAGGGCCTTGTTTTGCTTCACTATTGTGACATGCATTAACTGCCCCACAGTAAAAACAACGATACCAATCGCAATCGCCTTCACTGCAAGTGGTTTCCAGTTTACGGCGAAATATTTCAGAAATAGATCCTCTTTGACTGGTTTTCTCCATCCACAGAAATAATCCCCCAGTATAGTGTTTCGAACAAAAAACACATACATGACCATAATCAGAACAGTTGAAATAACAATCGCAGTGTACGACTTGAATAGTGCGTTTAATTCGATTGGCTGGAATGCTACGGCAAAATAAAACGTAATTGGGATATGCACCCAATAAACCCAATAGGATGCATCGGCGAAGTAGCGGATAAACTCGTTTTTCTTGCTGAAAAACTTTTGACCCAATGCTAATACAAAAAAACAAATCGCCCAACACAAAAGGCATCTCATATAAATGGTCAGGTAACGATCTGCACCTCCATAAAAAACACCTTCCCAAAAGACCTGTATGCTCTGCGGTCTCCAACTATTGATGTCCACAACCGGCGACCTATGGATATCAACCGCATCTGTTGCTTCATGAATCCAGCACGCGAAGAGCAAAATTAGTAATAAATTCCATTTTAAATTTCGCGCAATTTTGCTGAAGAAATTCTTACAATGAAACAAACCGACTCCAAAAAAATAAAAAACCATGTAGTAGGCCAAGTCATTCAGGGCAGCATCTAAATGTGATTCGTCAGGAAGAAAAATACTACTGCGCACTGTGATGTGAAAACAAAA
>JABGZB010000328.1 GCA_018674955.1 Verrucomicrobiota bacterium
AGGACGCGGGTGAAGGCGATGACGTGCGAGGTGTCGAGCCCGACCATGCCGATTTTCAGATCGGCTGCCTGAGCGGATACAACGATGGCGGCAATCATTGCCAACCCAAAGAATCGTCTGGATTGCATGCGCGGAATGTCAGCCTAACCTTGGCCAAGCGCAAGGCAAATGAGGTAGGGACGGATGTCCTCATCCGTCTGCACGGAACTCGAACCGGCCGGCTCGGAGAGCCAGCCCTACCTTCAATTGAACGGTGCCGTGGAGTGGTTGATGACCCACCAGTAGTCGCGGGCTTTTCCGCCGATGGAGCCGGCGTTGGAGTAGTCGAGCCGCATACGTTTTTGCACCGGCTCGTTTTTGGGCATGGGGTCACTCCATTTTTTGATCGCGGCATGGCCGTCGGCGTAGGCGTAGCCGCAGGCGGCGTTGTGGTAGTTGGCTGGGAGGTTGCGCCAGATGGTGGCGGTGTACGGGTATAGAACGAAGCCGCCGTTGTTGATGCTGTCTGGGTGTTCGTCGGCAAAAATCCAAAGGTCGGATGGCGACGGGTCAATTATATGCGAGAGGATGTCGTACTTTCGCCAGCCACGCCCGTGGATACTCGAGACAGTCGAACTCATCGTGGGGTCGTAAAGCCCGCCCTCGATGTAGCCGTTCATGGCGACGCTGCGGACGCGTGGCATTTCCTTACGGCCAATTTTGCAGGTGTATTTGTCGGACGGACATTTGTAGATGCCGGGCGACTTCGTGTACGGGCCGAGCTTGGGGTAGCGGTCGCCCATCTGTTTTTGTGTGCCTATGAGGTAGAGCAGGTTGGTATTGTCGCGGTTGTTAGGCACGAAGGTGAGGAAGCCGTTGATCCAGCCGCGCGGATCCTGAATGTGTTTGGCGTTGGGCGGCAGGTGATCCTCAGAATCGCTGACGTACAGGCTCCACGCAAGGAGGAGCTGGCGTTGGTTGTTGAGGCAGTAAATGCCGGTGGCGTTATCCTTGGCCTTGGCCAACGCGGGCAACAGCATCGCGGCGAGGATCGCGATGATGGCGATCACCACCAGCAACTCGATCAGCGTGAAGGCCTTGGCTGGGTGCTGCGTGGACAGTTTGTTATTTCGCCACGTCAAAACAAATCAAGTAATCCTCGCTTCGAATCACCATTCGCTTGTCGGAGAGGATGGGAGCAGCCCAGCAGGGATAATGCAACTCCGGAACCTGATGCCGGCCGAGTTCTACTGGTTTCGCGGCGGTGACCTCGAACAGGCCCAGTAGGCCGCCTTCGCCGAGCACAAACAGCCTGTTGTCGGCCATCACGGCGGATCCGCGCCCGTAAACATTGGGCTGTTTGCTGCCGCGCTTTTGCCAGCGCTCGTCGCGGCTCCACTTGATCCTGCCGCTCTGCAGTTCGACACAGCGAAAATGAGCGTCCGGCTCATCGCGCCCGCTGAAGGCGTAAAGGTGTCCCTCGTGCAGGATCGGGGTCGTCCAGTGAATCCCCAGCACGGGCTCGAGTCGGCGGTTGTCTTTGCGGCGTTTGTTCGTGCTCCAAATTTCATTGAACGATTTGCCGTCCTCGGCAATGTCGAGCAGGAACGACCCGACGCTGTAGTAGGCTGCTGAGCAGAAAACTTGGTTGCCGGACACGATCGGATTGCAGGCATTCACCGACTCGTTGACGCGCGCGCGAAACCAGCGGCTGAAATTCACGTTGCCCGTTTTCGGATCCATTGAAACAAGTCCCTGCCGCGTTAGGCTAAGGAGCGTGCGTTTGCCGTGGATCGTAGCCAGCGTGGGTGTGGCGTAGCTGGCGAGTTTCTCGGTGCCTTGCCAGCGGACGAGCGGTTCGCCAGGCCAGCCGATCGCCGGTTTGCCCTGCCATGTGTCGCGGCCCGCGCTTTGCCACACCGTTTTGCCGGTGTCCTTGTTGAGCGCCACCATCGTCGAGTTCGGTTGGCCGCCGACCATCACGATGAGCAGATCGCCCTCGATCACCGGCGACGCGCCGACGCCGAAAAAGGCTTCCTTAACTTGAAAATCTTCCGCCGTTTTTCGCTGCCAAACCGGCTTGCCTGTTTTGATGTCGAGACACAGCAGCACGCCTTCTGCGCCAAAGGTGTAACAATGTTTTTCGGTGAGCAATGGCGTGCAGCGCGGGCCGTTGTTGTAGCCGAATGGATCGCGGTAACGGGTGGGGGAGGCGTGGCGCCAAACCGGCTTGGCCGTCTTCGCGTCGAGCGCCTCGACGATTTGCTCATTGCCGATGCGGTGAAATAAAACCAGACGGCCGTCGCGGATGGACGGTGCGCTGTAGCCGGTGCCGATCTGTTTTTTCCAAATGACCTTCGGCCCGCCGCTTGGCCAAGCGCTGAGCAGGCCGGTCTCGCTGGAGGTGCCATCGGCGCTCGGCCCAAGCAACTGCGGCCAATCAGCCGCCACCCCCTTGGCTAAGCCGAGTGTGACGGCAATGGCCAGCAAGATGATGGGGGGCATACGCGGCTCGCGTGTGCGTTTCGGCGGCCCGCCGAAACGGGTCTTGGCGAGCCGCATGCGCTCCCCTCTCCCTCTCCCGCCGGGAGAGGGAGAGGGAGAGGGGGAACACAGCCGACCATCTTCAGAGGTGTCGAAACAAGACAATTTCGCAATACGGTGCACGCGGTTTTTGTAATCAATCGGAGCCCCACTTGAAACTGAAAACTTGAAACTTGAAACTATATCCCCCGGTTCATTTTCCAGAGCAGCACGCAGCCGATGCCTTGGAACAGGAAGTTTGGCAGCCACATCCAGAGGTGAGGCAACAGGCTGGGCTGCCCCTTGAGCGCCTGCGCCAGCACGATGAGCCCGTAGTAGCCCGTCACCAAAACCAGAGCCATGGCGATGCCGATGTTGGTCTCGCGGCGGTGCGTGCGGATGGCCAGCGGGATGCCGATCAGCGTGAAGCCGATGCACGCAAACGAGAGTGCCACCTTTTGGTGGAGCTGAATCTGCGCTGGCGTGGGGTCTTTG
>JABGZB010000329.1 GCA_018674955.1 Verrucomicrobiota bacterium
CATCGAGAACTGGAACCGCCCCAAGGCAGAGGTCGAGACGCTGATGAAGTTCCTCGCTCGCTACCTGAAAACCGAGCAGGCGGAGATGGATCAAAACAACGTCCGGCTGCGGGCGATCGGCCAGGTGGACCGCCTGCCCGGTTTCGTCCGCGAGCAGCTCGACGCCACCATCGCGTCGCTTGATGCAAACACCGGCACCACGCTGAATCTCGCCCTGAGCTACGGTGCGCGCACCGAGTTGGTCGATGCCGCGCGCGTGCTCGCCGCCAAGGCGCAATCCGGCGAACTGGCTCCAGCGGACATCGACGAGAAAACTTTTGCCGATCACCTCTACACTGCCGGCACCCCGGACCCCGATCTGCTGATCCGCACGAGTGGCGAAATGCGAGTGAGCAACTTTTTGCTGTGGCAAATCTCCTACGCGGAGCTGGTCGTCACCGAGCGGCTTTGGCCCGACTTCGGCGAGGCCGATTTCTGCGCCGCGCTCGAGGCGTACGCCAGCCGCGACCGGCGTTTCGGAAAAGTTTGACCCCGGCCAAGCGGACTGAAACCCTCCCGCCGACAACCGACCATGTCACCCGCCCCCCAACCCGAATCCAAGGTCACCACCCTCATAAGGCGATTGACCAGCACCGTGATCCTGCTTGGGGTGGTGTTTTACGGCCTGCTGGCAGGCGGCCCGATCTCCGTGTTTCTCGTTGGTGGACTCATCATGCTGCTCAACATCGTCGGCCTGTTTGAGTTTTACGGCATGGTGAATGCAAACGGCCTGCCGCGCTTCAAGTGGCTTGGCTTGGCCGGCGGCGTCACCCTTGTCGGCACGCTGTTCGTGTATCTCTCCGGCTTGGTCAAGCGGCAACTCGGCGAGCCAACGACCGGCGGGGCGGCGGAGCTTGAGCTTGGCATTTTCGCGGTCCTGTTGCTGGCGCTGCTGGGGCGGCGGGTGTTCGCGCATCCGGCGGCACCGTCATTTTCGATGGTGGGCCACACGATGCTCGGCGTGTTGTACGTCTCGTGGCTGCTAGGGTTCATGCTGAAGATTTACTTTTTCGCCGAACAAGCCGGCGCCGGGTTCGATCCCGGGTATTGCCTGCTGTTTTTCATTCTCACGACCAAGTGCAGCGACATCGGTGCCTACTCGCTCGGCTCGCTGATTGGCCGCCACAAGATGATCCCCAGCGTCAGCCCTGCCAAGACGTGGGAGGGCTTCGTTGGTGCAATCCTGCTATCGACCGCCGCCGCGATGGTGATGGCTCATTACTGGGGCGCGACCAAACTTGGCGGCATGCCGCTGGTGCACGCCGCTGCGCTTGGCCCGGTGCTGGCCATCGGCGCGGTGCTGGGCGATCTCGTCGAGTCGGTGTTCAAGCGTGACTCCGGCGTGAAAGACTCCGGCTCGTTCCTCCCCGGCATCGGTGGCATTCTCGACTTGCTCGACAGCCTGCTCTTCAACGCGCCGCTGATGTTCCTTTACCTGCGGCTAGTTTTGTTCAATGACTAGCCGCCGCGCGAAATGAAAAACGTCGTCCTGTTAGGCAGCACCGGTTCGATCGGCACCAGCACCGCCATGGTGGCCGGGGATTTGCCGGACGACATCCGCCTCGTCGGTTTGGCCGCCGGTAGCAACACCGAGCTGTTGGCCAAGCAGTCAAAGCAGTTTCGCCCCGAACTGGTCTCCATTGGCTCGCCGGAAAAGGCTGCCGAACTCCGCCCACAACTCGACGGCATCCGCGTGGCCTCCGGCGACGAGGGATTGATCGAGCTGGCCACGTTGCCAAGCGCAGACATCGTGCTGATCGCCATCGTCGGCACCGCCGGGCTGCAACCGGCCCTAGCCGCGATCCGCGCCGGAAAGGACATCGCTGTAGCATCGAAGGAAATTCTCGTGATGGCCGGCGAAATCGTGATGGCCGAGGCCCGCAAACACGGCGTCCAAGTACTGCCGGTGGATAGCGAACACTCGGCGATTTTTCAGTGCCTCGACGGCCGCGCGCCGGAGTCGGTGCGGCGGCTGATTCTCACCGCATCCGGCGGGCCGTTTCGCGAGACACCGATCGGGGAGTTTGCCGGCATCACCGTCGAGCAGGCGCTAAAGCATCCGTCGTGGGTGATGGGCCGCAAGATTACCATCGACTCGGCGACGATGTTTAACAAAGGCCTCGAGATGATCGAGGCGCGCTGGCTATTCGACGTCCCGATGCCGCAGGTCGATGTCGTTGTGCATCCGCAAAGCGTGGTGCACTCGATGGTCGAATTCGTCGACGGCTCGATCCTTTCGCAACTTTCCACGCCCGACATGTGCCTGCCGATCCAGTACGCGCTCACTTGGCCAAGCCGCGCCGCGAGCGACCGCGCGCAAACCGACTTCGCCGCAATCGGCCGGCTCGATTTTGAAGCGCCCGACTTGGCCAGATTCCCCGCGCTTGGCCAAGCGCGCCGCGCTGGAGAGATAGGCGGCACGCTGCCGGCCGTGCTCAACGCCGCCAACGAGATCGCGGTCGATGCTTTCTGCGAGCGGCGCACGTCGTTCCCCGGCATCAGCGATGCCGTTGGCCAAGTGCTGGATCGCCACGAAGTCGTCGGGCAGCCAACGCTTGGCGAAATCCTCGAGGCCGACGCGTGGGCACGCGAAACTGCGCGAGCCATCCTCGGCCTCGACCAACCAATGCTGTAATGCCGACCATTCAATCGATCGAAACGCGCGATTTTCGCAAGCAACTTGAGGCTGGCGCTGGCTCAGATGCCGTCCACACAGACCCCCAGTACGGTTATGGCGTCACGCTGTTGAAGACCGACAATGGGCTCACGGGCAGCGGCATCGCCTACACGCTTGGCAGCGGCACGAACCTCGTTTGCGATGCGATTCAAATTCTGGCTGTGCAGTTGCAGGACCGCAATATTGAGGAGTTGATGGCGGAGTTTGGTGCGGTGCAACGCTCCATTGCCGAGCACCCGGCGGTACGCTGGCTTGGCCCTCACAAGGGCGTTACGCACCTCGCTCTCGCATCGATTACCAATGCCTGTTTCGACCTCTGGGCCAAGGCGCGTGGTGTGCCGTTATGGAAGCTACTGCTGGACCTTTCACCTGAGGAAATCGTTCGTCTGATTGATTTTAGTTACCTTGAAGAAGAGATCACCCCTGCTGAGGCAACCGAGATGCTGCGCACAAATCAAAGATCTCGATCAGAGCGCGAAGGTGTGCTGCAGACCGGCTATCCCGGATACGACACGTCGGTCGGCTGGTTCCAGTATAGTGACGAGCAGATTCGAGACAATGCGAAGGCCGCTGTTGATGCCGGTTTCACAGCGATGAAATTGAAAGTTGGTGCCAAGGATCACTCGCACGACGTGCGGCGCGCGTTCATGGTGCGTGAAGCGGTCGGGAACGACGTGCGAATCATGCTTGACGCCAACCAGGCCTGGTCGCTGCCACAAGCCATCGATGCCTGCCTCTCACTGAAAAAGATGGAGCCGTACTGGATTGAGGAGCCCACGCAGCCGGATGACGTCTCTGCACACAAGACGCTGGCCAACATTATCGCACCGGTGCCGGTGGCTGTCGGCGAGGCGGTTTCGAATCGTGTTTTGTGGAAAAATTTTTTGCAAGCCAGGGCGGTTGGTATCGTACAGGCCGACTGCACGCGCCTGGCCGGCATCAGCGAATGGCTCGCCGTGGTGATGCTCGCCCGACAGTTCCCTGTGCGCGTCGTGCCGCACGTGGGCGACATGGGTCAGATTCACCAGCACCTTGTGTTGTTCAGCCACATTGCGCTTGGACACGAGAAACTCTTTCTGGAGTACATCCCACACCTGCGCGACAATTTCGTGCACCCGGCTAACGTGGTTGGTGGCCACTATATGCCGCCGCTCGAGCCGGGGTGTGGCACCGACATTTATTCCAGTAGTTGATACCATGAAATGGATTTTTCCTTGCCTGTTGTTCGCCGCTTGGCCATGTGACGCTGAGTCGGCCAAGTCCGCTGCCGATCCCGCGCCACTCGTCCGCGCCCACGCGCACAACGACTACTACCACAAGCGTCCGCTGCTCGATGCGTTGGCCAGTGGCTTTTGCAGCGTCGAGGCGGATGTGTTTTTGAAGGACGACACACTGCTTGTCGCTCACTCCCGCTTCGAGTTGAAAAAGGAGCGCACGCTCGAGTCGCTCTACCTCGCGCCCTTGGCGAAGCGCGTGAAAGCCAATGGCGGCAGCGTGTACAAAACCAAGGCGCCGTTTCACCTCATGATCGATTTCAAGACAGACGGCCCCGCGACTTACACTGCGCTCAAGCCGTTGCTCGAGAAATACCGCTCCATGCTCACCGCGTTCACCTCCGACACAACCCAGCCCGGCGCGGTGACAATTGTCATCTCCGGCAGCCGACCGCGCGCGGCGATGGAAAAAGACACCGCGCGCCTCGCCGGTTACGACGGGCGATTGGGTGATCTTGGCAAGGCGGAGAGCCGGCACTTCATGCCGTGGATAAGCGACAGTTGGCGCTCGCACTTCAAGTGGCGGGGCAAGGGCGACTTACCCGCTAGAGAGCAGGCCAAGCTGGCCCAGATCGTAAAGAACGCCCACGCCGACGGGCAGAAGGTCCGCTTTTGGGCCGCACCGGACAACCCGGCCGCATGGAGCGTGTTCCACGAAGCCGGCGTCGATTTCATCAACACCGACCACCTCGAAAATCTCGCGAAGTTCCTGCGAAGCAAGGAAGCGAAGTGACAGCCTGGCTGGGGTCAGTTGTAATAAAACGTGAAGCGGACGAAGCGGCGGTCTGAGCCGATTTCGTCGTGCATCTTCTCCGGCCAGGGTGCGTAGGGTGCTGGCTCTTGCACGGCGCGCCTGCACTTGAGGGACAGTAGATCATCCACCG